>NZ_JAXBLX010000020.1:0-96241 GCF_037027555.1 Halalkalibacter kiskunsagensis
GGGTATTTACCTTTTTGGCTCTAAACAAGATAGATAACTAAACTGAAAATTCAAACAACATTTATGCAACACTAGTGGGATTATTTAGATTTATATTTACTTCATTGGAAAGGGAATATTCCTATTGAAGAAACGATTGAAGCTTTGGAGAAAGTGAAAAGTCAGGGGAAAATAAAGTCTTGGGGTGTATCTAATATAGATGTTGATGACTTAGAAAAAATAATAAAATTACCTGATGGAATAAAGTGTGAAGCAAATCAAGTACGTTATAATTTGGGAGACCGGGGGATTGAATTCGATTTAGTACCTGCGATGAACAAACTTGAAATGCCATTAATCGCCTATTCTCCAATTGCTCGGGGGGATAGCTTTGGTACCAATTTAACGAAACAAAAAGTTTTGATGGAAATTGCTGAAAAACATCAAACAGATATTTTTCAAATTTTATTAGCTTGGAGTATTCGAAATGGACAAACAATTGCTATTCCACAATCTAGTAATACAACTCATGTGATAGATAATGTAAGAGCAGTTGAGATTCAATTAACGCGACAAGATTTGGAGCAAATAGACTCAGTTTATCCAGAACCTAGCAGAAAACAGCCACTTGCTTTATGGTAATGAGGAATAATCTAAGTAATTAACTTTTTGAGATACCATAATAAGAAACAGTCAGATGCAGTGAAGAGGATTGATTTTTTTCAACCCCTAGAAATCCCCACCCAAATAATTTAGACACTATAAAAACACCTTCGGTTTAGTACAAAAAGTGCTAATTCGGATGTGTTGTTGTATGGCAATATTGTAATTTAAATTATTACTTGACTTCGAGTTGACTAGAGGTATTAATATTTTGTCACAAGAGATAAAGTGAGTAGATAAGTGAATAAAAAAATTAAATCAGATTGATTTATTTACTTACAAGCCAAGCTCTTAAAAATTGTAATTAAATGAACGGTGATTGCTAATGTAAGAGTTGCAGAAGAACCAATAACCCTTTTTGCATAGCTGAAATTAGCGACGTGAACTAGATTTGCTGGACTGAGGGTTGTAATAAATGCATTAAAACAAATGCGGTACCATGTTTTGAACTAGGATATTTACCCCAAATAAGATTCAATGGAGGAATTAAAATGATAAAAAATAATCAAAAAACATTTACTATCAGTAAAAAGGTAACCGTTGAAAAGGTTTCATTTAATAACAGATATGGAATTACAGTCTCAGCAGACTTGTATTTGCCTAAAGAAATTAATAAGTCTCACAAGTATCCTGCTATTATTGTTGGTACACCTTATGGAGGAGTTAAGGAACAAGGGGCAGGAATTTATGCACAAGAAATGGCAGAGCGTGGCTTTGTAACTCTTGCTTTTGATGAGTCTTACAACGGAGAAAGTAGTGGTGAGCCAAGAAGGATTTCGTCTCCAGATATTTTTGTTGAGGATTTCAGTGCAGCAGTGGACTTTATAGGGACTCGTCCATTTGTAGAGCGAAATAAAATTGGAGTTATTGGTATTTGTGGTAGTGGTGGTTTCGCTCTTACAGCTGCCCAAGTTGATAAACGAATAAAAGCAGTTGCAACGGTAAGTATGTATGATATGAGTAGAGTAATGCGAAACGGTTGGGAAGATAGCATGACTGACGGACAGCGCAATCAAACTCTTAACCAACTTGCTGAACAACGTTGGAAAGATTTTGAAAGTAAGGAGCCGGAATTAACGCCAACTTTTCCTAGCGAACCTGTTGATAAAGTACCTGAGGAGTTAGATCCTATTTCAAGTGAATTTTTCGGGTATTATGCAACGAAGCGTGGGTTTCACACGAATTCAGTAGGCGCATTCACAAAAACAAGTGCTATGTCCTTTATGAATTTCCCGTTGATGAATTATATTAAATCAATATCTCCAAGACCGGTTCTGTTTATCATGGGCGAACATGCACATTCAAGATACTTTAGTGAAGATGCATACCAAATGGCTGCTGAGCCTAAAGAGCTGTATGTGGTTCCTAATTCTGGTCATGTCGACCTTTATGATAGAACGGATCTGATTCCGTTTGATAAGGTAAAATCATTTTTCACAGAAAATATGTAATGCATCATAAACTTTATTGATAATGCTAAACCGAGGGGGTGTTCATACATAGATACATCGCATGAAACATGTTGTTCCTAGGAAACTGAACTAACTCTGAGCTCAACTGAAGATATTAGACCCTAGTAGAAGTTCGAAAGATGTTTGCCAAAACTGGTAGGTAGGCCAGTTGAGGAAACATTAATTTGTATCATATTTTACATTTTTCTTTACACCATTAAAAAGGGGATTTTTATATGAAAAAAGTAAAAGTAATGCCATTAGAGAAAAAAGGGATTACCTCAAGTCGTCTTGCATTAGGTTGCATGAGATTTGGTGGAGAATGGGAAAAAAACTCCTATACAAAAGAAGACATTTTATCAGCAGAAAAAGCAATCGACACTTCATTAGAGGTCGGTATTACAATGTTTGATCATGCTGACATTTATAGTTTGGGAAAAGCAGAAAAAGTATTTGGGGAAATTCTGGGTGCTCGCCCAGAACTAAGAGAAAAAATGACACTTCAATCAAAATGTGGTATTCGGTTTGGCAATGAAACAAATCCATATTGCTATGATTTTTCAAAGGATTATATTCTTAATTCAGTAGATGGAATATTAAGTAGATTAAATACGGAATATTTAGATATTCTACTTTTACATCGTCCAGACCCACTGATGGAACCGGAAGATGTTGCTGAGGCATTTGAGGCATTGAAGAAAACTGGAAAAGTACGTCACTTTGGGGTTTCTAACATGAGTGTTGCTCAAATCCGACTTTTAAATTCATATTGTTCAGAACCTATGATTGTTAACCAGTTACATATGAGCTTAAAACGAATTGACTGGCTAGAACAAGGAGTTTTAGTGAATCACGAATCTGGTTCAAGCGTTAATTTTGGAGATGGAATAATTGAGGATTGTCAATCATCGGATGTACAAATTCAAGCATGGTCACCATTAGCAAAAGGAATATATTCAGGTCAAATCATAGAAAAACCTTCAGATTCTGATATAGCAACGAAAGAATTAGTAGAAAAACTAGCAAAAGAAAAAGAGACTTCAACAGAGGCAATTGTCCTTGGTTGGTTAATGCGTCATCCAGCAATGATCCAACCTGTTATTGGAACTGCCAATCCAGAAAGAATAAAAAAGTGCCAAGATGGGATTAAACAAGCGGAGCTAATGACTCGTGAGGAATGGTATTCTCTTTATACAGCTTCTCGCGGTATTAAATTACCTTAAAAATTAAACTTAAAAAGATATAATTTTAATGTGATCTTTAGCTTCGGTCTAACCGATTGTGCTATTAGTGAAACCAATGAAAGTGAAGTAACCAAACCAAATTATGAGGTACTACCAATAAGTATTCAAGAAGTTAGGGGTATTGACAAGTCAACGATGAAAGATCTAATTCGCTTGTGAAATTATTTAAATTAATTCGGATCCAATCAAGTTTCACCTGTTTAACTCAATAATTCCTTACTCAACGGATGTTGTCGAAGGTGATTAATATGATAAGAATGATTTATTTATATCTAACGTTACCTCCATTAATGCTTGCAATATTAAAATAGTGGAAGAAAGTGCAGAAAAATCTAAGCTAGGCTAAATAATTATTGAAATTAAAAAATCTGATAGAGTGACTAATGTGAACAGTGAGAAGTAAAGGGTGGGTTAGAAATAGTACAAATAGATCGTGAGGATAAAATTCCGAGATGATTAGGTTTTATTAAGTAATCGTCCTTTTTTTCGTATTTGACTCGCACTGCGCAGCAAAGGTTTTCCTTTTTAGCGACCTTGTGAAAAATCATAAAGTAAAAAAGTTGTTAGTGAAAAAGGGTACAGTTCATATTACTGTACCCCTACCATAATGTACCCTTGAAGGGTCATTACTCTACGCTAAGTCGTTTTGTAACCAATTTAATAATCCCACCATTGTGAAGGGGAAAGAGGTAAGCCTTCATGTAATAGGATAGTTTTCCCTATTTGTGGAGCAAGTAAATTAACTTCCAATCTTTCTGCCTCAAGTAATGCTCGTTCGATAGGTTCTGACCAATCATGAAAAGCAAGAGTAAACGCACCCCAATGCACTAACATCATATTCTCACCATTTACATCTACATGAGCTTGAACAGCTTCTTCTGGTGTCATATGAACCCAATCCCAGCGATCATCGTATTGACCGCCATCTAGAAGAGTCAAATCAAAAGGGCCATATCTTTCTCCAATTTCTTTAAAATGTTCATCATATCCACTATCTCCGCTTGCATAAAGCCTTGTATTTTCTCCAAGAATGACCCAACCGCCCCAGAGGGTAGAATTGCGGTTAAAAGGTCCTCTTCCAGAATAATGTTTGGCTGGGGTCAAAGCCACAGTTAAACCTTCGAACTCCGTTTCATCCCACCAATTTAGTTCAGTAATGTTTTCTTCTTCTACTTCCCACCGAATGAGGTGAGCACTTACACCGAGTGGTACGTAAAAATGAGAAACCATGTCCTTTAGCTGAAGAATCGATGCATAATCTAAGTGATCATAATGATCATGTGTAATAAAAACAGCATCGATAGGGGGCAATTCCTCAACTATGCTTAAAAGATCTTCACTATAGCGTTGACTTCCTCCTGCAAATGAAACGGGTGAAGCCCTGTGTCCTAGCATTGGATCTACAAAGATCTTTTTATTATCAATGCTTAATAGAAACGTAGAATGACCAAACCAAGTTAAACTATCTTCCTCACTTTTAATTTTGTCCCAATCTATCTCAGAAACAGGTATGTCACCAGTTGGAAAACGTTCAGTATCACCGGAAAAAAGAGAATCTCTCATCATCGATAACGTTCCAAAGATGCCATTACTCATATCTGTGGGTACTTGATTTACAAAGTTTCCATTTTGATAATTATCAAACCTTTCATAAACCTCTTGCTGTTCTCTACTTGGATTTCCTCCGAACGCAGGGTGCATATTTATAAATAAGATAATGGCAACTAAAATTATAATAATAACAATGAATACGTACAACATCACTTTTTTCATTGCTCCTCCTGTAGGTATATTACATTAAATTTTGGGGGAATTTATTCCTTCAACCATAATGCACTTTGTAATAGTCAACTTTTGTTCATTTGTAAGTTATAGAGATAGCCGATTATCCCTGTTAGGAAAGAGAAATCGGCTTTTTTACTTTAACTGTTTTTTTGTGTTACATACCTAATCCATAACCCGCTATCGTCCAATTTTTCGATTGCTGTTAAGGAGAAATTTACTGGTTTCGGTTTGTTTAGAAAAGGACTCGTTTCAAATAGTGTCACTGAGTCAGACGCACCATCTGCAATGGGAACTAGCAACAGGCTCAATTCATCAATTAATCCTTCATTTAAAAGCGAGCCGTTTATAAAGCCTCCACCTTCTAGCATTAATTTATCAATTGAAAATTGAGATTTTAGCTTTTGTACTACGACAGTAAAATTTAATCGTTCTTTTCCACCGAAAATGTAAGATATACCAACTTTTCTCAGGTGGTTTAAGAAAGCATCGGAAACTTGCTCTGTAAGCACCTCTACGATGTGATCGTCCGTTCGATGCTCATTCCATGATTTAATGGAATTTTCTGTCCAGCCTAATTTTCCTGAGGGATCTACTGCTACCGCAAAACTTTCAGCATTTTTGTTTGCAACAAAATCGGTTTTAGGGATAGGTGGTATGTCTTCGTCTTTTAAATCTAGTTTATGGCCAAAGGTAAAGTGTTCCTCCATTGTAACCCTACCACACATCCATGCTTTCGATTCGTAACTGTCATGAATTTTTTCATATATAGCTGCAAAGTCTGCTTGTCTTTCCACTTTCAAGTAATCTCCAGCTACTTTCCCATCCAATGAAGTTGCCATGTGACAAATAATATATGGTCTATCCAAATTTGACACCCCTTTAAACATAAAATTCTGCCCCAAACATATTTAATTGAGGCAGATAATTAACTTTTACTACTATTAGTATTTCCAAGTTAGGATTAACTTAGGTTTGTTCGAAAGAAACTCTCGAGCTTCTCGAAGGGAATAAGGTCAGTCCTGTCGTATAAGTCGATATGTTTTGCATCCTTGACAACATGCAATTCCTTTGGTTAGGCAGCTGTCTTGTAAGCATCCTCGGTAAAATAGCGCGAATGTGCATTTTCACCCATGATGAACAAGATTGGTCTTGGCGAAATGGATTCAAGATCAGTAAGCAAAGGGAATTTCATAAAAGACAGATCGCTTGTCATCGTAAGTCCACCTATTGAATTTGGATGGTGTCCACGAGGAGCTACATAATATTCAAAAAACTCACTTGTGATAGGATCCAGCCCCTCTGGAATTTCAGCAGGGAATGTTGGTGTCAACTGAGGAGAGCCATTTTCAAAGTCCTTCCAACGTTGCTCGCCAAGTTGAACGAAGTATTCATTACGTTGTTCGTCGGTCATACTGTCTTCCCAACCATTTCGCTTTACGCGGCTCATATCGTACATACTTGCAGTGGCAATGGCCTTGATGCGATGGTCAACTTTTGCTGCGGAGAGGGCAAATCCGCCACTACCGCAGATGCCAATCGCACCGATTTTATTTCTATCCACGTAAGGTCGTGTTCCCAGATAGTCTACACCCGCGCTGAAATCTTCAGCGAAAATATCAGGTGATGAAATTGTCTTGGTTCACCGCTGCTTTCACCGTTATAGGACTCGTCGAATGCAATTGCAACAAAACCTCGTTCTGCCATGGTTTGCGCATAGATTCCTGCACCTTGCTCTTTTACACCGCCATACGGGGTACCAATGACAAGAGCCGGGTATTTCGTTGATTCATCCATATCTTTCGGTAAATACAAGTCTGCGGCAACGTTAATACCAAACCTGTTATTGTATGACACTTTTCTACATTTACTTTGTCGCTCTTAGGAAAGGTTTTATCCTTTTCGGAGGTTCCTTTATGAGAAACAGCATCGGTCATAGATTGAGTGTTGATTGATTTTTTTTTCCATTCTTTTATCTCCTTTTAATGTTATTATGATGTTAGAATTTTCTACATCTTTTTTGGGGTTTTGATAACAATCATTTGCAACTATATTGCTGGCATTGACTTTGCCCAATAAACAAAATCATCATTGATTGTTAAAACAACATCTGTCTATAATTATAAAAAGATGTAGGATACTTTCAATCGTTAAATGAAAGTGAAATGTGGTTTATCCAACAATGTAATCAAATTTGTCGATAATCTTTAGAAAGTTTGGTGATGAAACAATGCCGAAAGTGGATAGGAGAGTAGTAAAAACTCAGCAGGCAATAAAAAAAGCACTTCTTGAACTTATGAGTGAAAAGAATTTTGACCATATTACTATTCAGGATATTTCAGACAGGGCAAATGTAAACCGAAGTACTGTATATCTCCATTATTTAGATAAATACGATTTACTAGATAAGATGATAGACGAGCATATTAACGAGCTAAAGGAAACAAGTGAATGGGCATGTCAAGAGGAATGGGTAGATGCTATTCAGATCTTTGTCGAATACTTTGAGGCTCATTATTTATTTTTTTCGACAATGTTATCGAGCAAAGAAGCAATTCCTTCTTTTCGTGCTAAGTTTCTAGAATATGTGATCGAGGGATTTAAGGATGAATTTCACAAAACAACTGGAATAAATGAAGGGTTAAGTGAAGATATAATTGTTAAATTCGCTGCGAATGCTTACATAGGGGTTTTGGAATCATGGGTAAAGGATGGGATGCCTTCCTCACCTAAGTCTATAGCGAAAGAATTAGGGATTCTAATGGATAGGATTCTATAATACTGCTTAAAAGTGTCGTCAAATAAAACATAACAACTCATTGTAATATTGGAAAAAATTTTTTTTAGTATGAGATTAACCTAAATTATTGAGATATTAATACATCTTCGAATTGGTACAAGAAGTGCTAATTCGAAGGTGTTTTTGTCTACATCGTTCTTAAACTCCTCAGTACTAAATTCAGGGACCAATAATGGTATGAAATCTCTTTACAATACCTATTTAGGGTATTATTCTTTCTGCTTTCCGTATTTTGTTTATTAGATTCCTCCCTAAAATTTATCGACATTATTTAATATATTGTTGATTAACCAACAAATTGCTTTGATTTAACCATTGAGAGCTTCGTCTACGTCCATCTATACTAATAAACGGATATTGATTAATTCATCAGTCATGTTTTTAGTAAAATCAATTTCCATTATGCAAGTGAATATACCCTAAAATAAAAAGAAGGGGGAATGAAATTTATCATTAAGGTTAATGGCTGTCACTGCACAGTTGTGTTTGACATAGGTACTTCTAAGACTGTCTTCTTAATTCGTCAACGTAACACAGTCTCTAATCTTTTTCAGACCATTATTCTAAAAGGATAGAATAAGTAGTAAATGAATAATGGAAAAAATTCAATTTTAAGGAGTTAAAAATGAAAAAAAATATATTACGAAAGCAAAGTTTTTTTACACTTGTATTAATAGGCTTAGTCTTGTTTTTTGCTAGTGCTTGTGCACCCACTCAAGGAAATGAAGAAAGTACAGTTGATGAGGACACTCAAGGAAATGAAGAAAGCACAGTTCAAGCGGATACAGTAGACACCGCGGAATGGGACAAGACTTTTCCTCAGAGCGAAGAGGTGACTCTCGAAAAAGTATCATTCGATAACAGATTTGGAATTGAATTGGTTGCGGATATGTATATCCCTAATGATATTGATTCCTCAGCTGAATTACCTGCAATCATTGTCGGACATCCGTTCGGTGGTGTGAAGGAACAGACGTCCGGTTTATATGCCCAGGAGATGGCAGAACGGGGCTTTGTGACCATTGCCTTTGATGCTTCCTACAATGGAGAAAGCGGTGGGGAACCACGTAATATCGCCTCTCCAGAAGCATTTGTTGAAGATTTCAGTGCTGCAGTAGACTTTTTAGGAACGCATGAATTGGTGGATCGAGACCGTATTGGCGTGATCGGCATTTGTGGTAGTGGCGGTTTTACAATCAATGCTGCACAAGTTGACCCTCGATTAAAAGCCGTTGCGACAGTGAGTATGTACGACATGGGACGCGCTAATCGTGAAGGATTGGGGTTAGCACCGGTAGCGGATGAGGTGATGACTGAGGAAGAATGGAGGGCAGCTCTTGAAGAAGCTGCTGAACAGCGTTGGATTGAGGCTGAAGGAGGAGAACCAATACAAGACTTAGTAGGCTCTGCTGTCGAACTAAAACCTTCACAGCTAGCAGCAGGTCAAGAGTTTGGTGAATACTACGGTACACCTAGAGGAGAACATCCTCGTTCTATACCTATGAGCCTTACCAGCAGAGGGGCACTAATGAACTTCTTCCCGTTTGAGCAGATTGAGATGATTAGTCCGCGTCCATTGCTGTTCATTGCAGGTGAGAATGCCCACTCCAGATACCACAGTGAAGACGCATATGAGCTAGCTGGCGAAGAGAAAGAACTTTTCATTGTACCAGGTGCAGGACATGTGGATTTATATGACAACATGGAGTTAATTCCATTTGACAAACTGGAGTCTTACTTTCAAGAAAATCTCTAAAGAAAAAATTAGATTTGTGATGAGAATAGACAGTCTTAGATCTAATGTTAATTGAGTAAAAACGATGTGTGGATCTCGTATATTTTTTCGAGACCCACATATTTTTGTTGACAAGCAAATAAATAACAATGCAGCTATTTGTTGATAGCTTAGGTAATGAATTATTAGCTATTGGTACAGGCGGTGGCTTTCGTCCTGCTCCTTCTATTTAGATATTTGAGGTAATTCAAAGAACTTTTTATGATGTAAATCTATTGTAGAAATAAATACTATTAAAAAAACATGTATAAAGGATGACATAGTATGAAAAAATTCTTTTCTATTCTTAGTATGTTTATTTTTAGTTTTGGTTTGATTGCCTGTGCTAATAGTGAAACAAATGAAAGTAAAGAAATTAATCAAGAGGAATTGCCAACCAGTGAGCAAACTGAAGAAAAGAGGGATAGTGATATGTCAGACTCATCAATGATAATAGATTTAAACATCACAATAGGAGAACAGGTATTTTCTGCAAAGCTTTATGAAAACCAAACCACTCAAGCCTTTATTGAAAAACTACCTTTAGACATAAACATGAGAGATGTTAATAGTAATGAAAAATTTTATAGTTTCCCAGATACACTCCCAACAAATTCCGAGAGACCAGGGGAGATTAATGCAGGAGATATCATGTTGTATGGAGATAATGGTCTGGTACTATTTTATGACACCTTCTCAAGTAGTTATAGCTACACTCGTATTGGATATATTGAGGAGGCAGCACGCTTTGCTCAAGTTGTCGGAGACGGTGATATAAATGTCGTTTTTGATTTGGCTAAAAATATTGAATAAATCATAATAAAAAGATTCTATATATTATTGGCGACCAACTAGTCGGTAGAGCAGACATTGACTGTTTTCTATGTCATAAACGGGGAATGTTTCCATAAAGTTGACGCTCGAAGGCACACATTTTTGTTCTTGAAGACAGCAAACGACACATCTTAATCTGCGGGCAGTTTGGTACTGCACCACTCACCTCCGTAGTATATCTGTTTATCCCAATGTATTATAGCAACATTAGGAATGGAGAATAGCTTCACTTTCATTAAATATTTGTGCCGTGAGCACAGTGAGAGGAATGAAACTTAAAATGAAAAAATTGTTGATGTTAGCTTTCACCATGATGTTTGTCTTCACTCTTGCTGCGTGTGGAGAAAGTAATGGTTATGACGATGAGGTGATAAGTATTCCTGATAACGAACAAGAGGATACATCTGAGGAAATAATTAATGAAGGCATTCAGGATTCTACAGGGAATAGTGATAATTCGGATAGTTCAGAAGAAAGAATCGTAGTGACTCTTGACAGTGGGGAAATCATTATAAATGTTTATGATAATCCTACAAGCAGGGAATTTTTAGAACAACTTCCTTTGACACTGACATTCAGGGATTATGGAGAAACTGAAAAAATTAGTGATCCACCGGAAGAATTAACTAAGGAAGGGGCACCTTCTGGCTATACACCTGAACGTGAAGATTTTGCTTATTTTTCTCCTTGGGGAAACGTGACTATGTTTTATGATGATCGTTATGGATTTACTGATGGTCTTATTAAATTAGGGGAAATTGAGTCTGGAGTAGAACTACTTGATGATATAGATGAGGACTTTAGCGTTTCCATAGAAATTATAGAGTGAAAACAAGCAAACAGGTGTTTATTGATTGAATATGGAAAGGTTATGGATAAAATTTAATGTAAGAGAGGATATCACTTATCATAAAAGTGTGATTCACTCAACATAAGGACCGGATCAATTCGTGATTGAGGCACTATATATTCCTATGGATTGGATATCTCAATGTATTCCAAGGCTGAATCCGTAAAAGTTCAAACTAAATTCCACAAAGGCTTACAGAAGAAGATCTAGTAAAAATAGGTTCTGTCCCAGAGCCAAGTGTTAGCGAGCCACTAGCTTTGTGGAAAGTAAAACCTAAATTATGAAAGAAATTATTCTTGTTTGGGGACCACCAGAAAATTTGATATCAGAAAGTTCAACATACTGGTTAAGAGATAATCAGGAATCACCGTTTTAAGAAAGAGGACGATAATCTTGGTTCAGCGTACTTGATTTTATTACGAAAATTGGAATGGTGTTGGTTAATACGTAAGGAAAAAACACTTCGAAACTTTGCACACGATATTGATTCTTTTTATTCCACAGAGGAATTGTCCCATTTAACCGAAATGTATGAGCAATATTTGTATCATCCAAATCAAACGGAGGATACGTGGGAGGAGGTCCATCAATTATGGGGAAATCTACCCTACTAAAAAAGACAATTAATTAGCTGGATATAAAGTTTAAGAAAAAAAGAGCAACACTGTGAAAAGATATCTGAAATGAGTTTAATAGAATAGAAAACCAATGGGAGATGTAACTAATGATGAAAAAGATCTTATGCATATATATGATGGCCATTCTTTTACTCGTCGGTTGTTCATCAAATGAACAACAAAATTTAATAGACAACGAGCAAAATAATCAAAGCGGTACGAATGGCGACGCAAACTCAAATATTGATGAAAGCGGTGATGGTGAACGGTTCGGTGCAAACAGCTACAACACGCAGGAAGTAGCCGATGAAATGCGCTATATCGAAGAAAATATCAAACCATCCGAGGGTCCTAAGAAGAGGATTTTGGTTACTGGATCAACGGCCGGCCTGGGAGAATTGACGGCCTACTATCTAGCGAAACGAGGGCACACTGTTGTTGCTCATGCCCGTAATGAAGCACGCGCAGCCGATGTGAGGCGAGACATCCCCGAAATCAGCGATGTTGTTATAGGTGACCTAAATGACCTCGACCAAACCCGACAGCTTGCCGAAGACATCAACGTACTTGGAACGTTTGATGTTATCATCCATAATGCAGGCGTCTACGGCCAGCCGTCTGATGAAATGCTCAACGTAAACTCGCTTTCTCCGTACATTTTGACAAGTCTTGTTAATAGGCCGAAGCAGCTTATCTACCTCACGTCAGACCAGCACCTTAGCGGCGATATTGATGCAGACGACATAACGAGTGACAACCCTCGGACAACGTACAGCGACACCAAGGCACACATCTCTGCGCTTGCCATGGCCGTCGCGCGTGAGTGGCCAGAGATTCAATCAAATGCCGTACAGCCAGGTTGGGTACCAACTCGTATGGGTTTTGCCAATGGTAATACCACCACACCAGACAATCTCCGCGAGGGCTACATGACGCAAGTTTGGTTGGCAGAGGCTACTGAACCGGGCAGCCAAGTAACGGGCGAGTATTTCTTTCACCAAGAAATTGATCGAAACTTCAATCCTATCGTACGAGACGTAGCTGCACAGAATAGGATGCTCGATGCATTTGCACAAAAAACAGGAGTATCGTTTACTAGGGATTAGTCGAAGAAAAAACTATCTCTAACAAAAAAGGCTGGGCTTGTATCGCTCAGCCTTTTCATGTGGTGCATATACTTGTATTATTCGGCTGCAGATGTCACTGTCACGGTGCCAGAGCCAGTGACTTGCGCCAGCCTTGCCGTCATCAGGGGTCGGTTGTATGGTCGACTCCTGTGGCGAAGGAAGAATGGAGGGCAGCTCTTGAAGAAGCTGCTGAACAACGTTGGATTGAGGCTGAAGGAGGAGAGCCAATACAAGACTTAGTAGGCTCTGCTGTCTAACTAAAACCTTCACAACAAGCAGCAGGTCAAGAGTTTATGAATACTACGGTACACCTAGAGGACTAAATCCTCGCTCTATACCTATGAGCCTTACCAGCAGAGGGGCACTAATGAACTTCTTCCCGTTTGAGCAGATTGAGATGATTAGTCCACGTCCATTGCTGTTCATTGCAGGTGAGAATGCCCACTCCAGATACCACAGTGAAGACGCATATGAGCTAGCTGGTGAAGAGAACGAACTCTACATTGTACCAGATGCAGGACATGTGGATTTATATGACAACATGGAGTTAATTCCATTTGACAAACTGGAGTCTTTCTTCCAAGAGAACCTCTAAAGAAAAAATTAGATTTGTGGTGAAGATAGACAGTCTTAGATCTAATGTTAATGAGTAAAAGCGATGTGTGGATCTCGCATATTTTGCGGGGGACATATTTTATTTTGAAAATGTTAGTGTGTTTATTGAAAAATAAAAGTGGTGTTAACTTGTTAAAATTAAAAAGTATGAGAGATAATTTAGGAAGTCTCTAGAAATATGTTGGGGATATAGGTTAAAGGAACAATGAAGCTGTCTAGGTATTTATGACTCAGACAGCCTTTTATGTGGCAATTTAATCTAAGTGTTTTTTTGCAGTATGTTTATAATTTGCCTGAATCTCTTTTAAAAACATATCAGCAGCAACGGGAAAAATCTGATGCTTCTTCCAGACAATATTTAGTCCAGATTCCAGCCTCGGCTCTAGCGGTCTAAAACAAAGATATCATAGAAGTATTTACGATTTTATCAAGCTCGGAAGCACAGCTTGGACATGGCTGAAAATCAATATTTCAGTCATACAAATTTAAAAGGTCAATCTCCGTTTGATCGAATGGAGGAAGACAATATTGAATTTACTACTGCTGGTGAAAACTTAGCATACGGCCAAATAAGTAGTATATTTGCACATGGAGGATTAATGAATTCATTAGGACACAGAGAAAATATCCTTCAGGAACATTTTCGGAATTTAGGGGTAGGAGTGGCATTTAATAATGAGTCACAGCCTTACTATACTAAAAAGTATTTTAGTAATTCATGGCCACTATAGCTACTGTCAGGTCAGACATTTATTGTGAACCTGGGCATGACTAATGAAAGAACATAATACGTAGTTACTTTTATTTGTGAGGATAATATGAAAGTGGCCAATCTCCATTATAGTATCTCAGAAGGTGGGGCATATACTTACCCCTACAAGAATTTATAATGTAATACCGTATTTTTATATTTATTAGCTTTATATGAGGTTAATACTGACTGTACTTATTATCCATCTGTGTTTTTACAATAGCTTTCGTTCCATAAACATGTCATATTCTTGTTGCAGAATCCCCGTTAGTTAGAACACCAACCATTGAAATTTTAATTTCCTTAAAAGGCAATCCTGTAGATTTCAGACATTAATAACTTTTATAGCGTCTATATTGAAGTCTTTAAACAATCGCAGTAGGCTATATATTTAAAGAGTTAAAACCTGTAGGGGCATGGTTCTTCGTTTAAAAATATAAATTAATTGAATCGCTTGACTTAGAGTTAACTATAGGGTTTACCATTGTTTTGCAAGTAAAACAAAAAAATGGTGTTCGGATAGGGAAAAAACATCCATGCATTTAAGTCAAGAACTGGATTATTTTATTTACCATCAAGATAGTAAAAGAAAAGCTAGGGCGGCGTAATAAATTAAACTAAAGAGGTGAGATCTAAATGTTTAATTATGAAGAGAAGGAATACCTTTTATCTCTTTTAAAAAAACAAAAGAGAAAATCCTTTTTTAGTAAAAAAAATGAGATCAACAGTAGATTGATTGAAAAACTGGAACAAATGATTAGAAATGAGAAAGTGAACTACAAGGAAACGAAGAATAAACTATAAGTCTACCAATCAATCAGGATGGAGTACCTAGAAAATTTGGCGAGTGTAACAGGGAGTAGCCTTGATCCTTATCATCGTAACT
This sequence comes from Halalkalibacter kiskunsagensis, assembly GCF_037027555.1. Lineage (NCBI taxonomy): Bacteria > Bacillati > Bacillota > Bacilli > Caryophanales > Bacillaceae > Halalkalibacter > Halalkalibacter kiskunsagensis. The sequence goes on from NZ_JAXBLX010000020.1 coordinate 15,374, forward strand.
CAGAGGGATGACCGTTTAAAGGAACCGAGGGATTACGGAACAATGGATCTAAACCTATTTTATAGATGTAAGTCTTCAAGTAAAGGATTATAAAATAAAAATTCATGAAAGGCTGAGGTGATTGGAATGAAAAAAGTCTTCGTAATACCTATGTTTCTACTACTTCTTAACGCTGGATGTACTCAAAATGACCAACAAAATCCAGGAACTGAGCCGGGAAATACTTCAGGTGAGCTAGAAAATGAAGGGCAAGAAGAGCAAATGGTGTCTTTTGAAAATCTAGAAGTAATTGTGGAAAACCTTGATATTCCTTGGTCGATTGAAAAACTTGAAGATACATTCTATTTGACAGAGAGACCCGGATATATCATAAGAATGGAAAATGGGGAAATCGAACGGCAGAGTGTAGAATTGGAGAAAAATATTTCAACAGCTCCCGAGGCGGGGTTATTAGGCGTTGTGCTCGCCCCCGACTTTGCAGAATCGAATCTAGCTTATGCTCATTATACATACGTAGATGACTCTGGACAATTTAACCGTATTGTAACCCTACGGTTGTTAGATAACATTTGGAGTGAAGAAAGATTGCTTCTAGATCATATCCCAAGTGGAACCTACCATCATGGAGGAAGGCTTAAAATTGGACCTGATGGAACACTTTATGCAACTACCGGAAATGCATCTGCGCCAGATATTGCACAAGATCTCGATTCATTAGGCGGAAAAATCTTAAGAATGAATCTGGATGGTTCGATACCAAGTGATAATCCATATCCAAATTCCTACGTGTATAGTTATGGACACCGAAACCCTCAAGGGATTACTTGGTCGTCTGACGGGATACTGTTTTCAAGTGAGCACGGCAGCAGTGCAAATGATGAAGTCAACTTAATAGAAGCTGGTCAAAATTATGGCTGGCCGATTATGGAAGGCTATGAGGAACAAGAAGGTATGGTTTCACCGCTGTTCACTTCTGGAGATGCAGACACTTGGGCACCATCTGGAATGGACTATTATAATGGTAAATTGTATGTTGCTGCACTAAGAGGATCTGCCGTTTTAGAATTTGACCTTGAAACAGGTGAACAACGAGAAGTAATAACTGGACTTGGCAGAATCCGGGATGTACTGATTGAAGATAACTCCCTTTATTTCATTAGCAATAATACAGATGGGCGTGGTACTCCAGAAGAGAATGACGATAAGCTATATAGAGTATCACTATCAGAATTAAATTAATAGAAATGCAGTATTACTTAGAACCGCTTAATAGAGATAAGTATGTTTATTAATAGATCCCCGTATTTTCTGCCGCTGCACCCAGTATGTGTGAGTTTCCTAAGATATGACCTTTCAATTTTAGAATACAAGTTTAAGAAAAAGATAGTTGAATTTTCTTAACTATAGGAGGCACCATGAAAAAAGTCATGTTATATGTTTTTGCTGTTTTAATTGTATTAAGTGTTGCTATTTTTTTGTTTATTAACATGCATCCTGTGTTTGGGGGAAATCCAAGTAATGCACAAAAAGAAATCTATGAAGGATTTGATAATTATCAAAAAGGAAAGTTTGTAAATCAAGTAACAACAGATTTGGGTATGAGTATCTCTGGTAGGCTCTCCATAATAAGAGATAATTTTAGAAGTAATGACCGTTCTCCATCTGAAGACATTCCTGTTTCCGAGATCGAGTGGGCAAAAGTTGAAAGTGAAGAAGATAGTTTAACCTGGTTCGGTCATTCTACTTTTCTCTTAAGTATTGATAATAAGAAGATATTTGTAGATCCCATGCTAAGTTCTAGGGCTTCACCCGTTTGATTTGCAGGAGGAAGTGAGCGATTTAGTGAGCAAATGTTAAATATTATCGAGGAAACGCCCTCTATTGATGCTGTTTTTATTACACATGATCATTATGATCACTTAGATTATCCAACTATTCTTCAATTAAAGGACAAAGTGTCTCATTTTTTCGTTCCACTCGGTGTAAGTACTCATCTAATGCGCTGGGGAGTTGAAGAAGAAAACATTTACGGAACTCAATTGGTGGGATGAAACGGAATTCGAAGGTTTAACGGTGGCTTTGACACCTGCGAAACATTACTCTGGAAGAGGACCTTTTAATCGAGACTCTACCCTTTGGGGCGGTTGGGTAATTCTTGGAGAAAATATACGTTTCTATACAAGTGGAGATAGTGGATATGATGAACATTTTAAAGAAATTGGACAGGTATATGGACCTTTTGACATTACCTTAATGGATGGGGGCCAATTCGATGATCGCTGGGATTGGGTTCATATGACACCAGAAGGTGCCGTTTAGGCTCATTTAGATGTAAATGGAAACCATATGATGTTCGTTCATTGGGACGCATTTGCTCTTGCTTTTCATGGTTGGTCAGAACCTATAGAACGGGCATTAATAGAGGCAGAAAGAGCAGAAGTTAGCTTACTCGCCCCGCAAATCGGTGAAACAGTCCAACTACATGAAGATACCTCATTTCCTCCTTCACCATGGTGGGAATTGCAACAAGAAAGGGATGAGATTGCCATGACAAACCCCCTGACCATAGAGTTAAACATAACAATAGGCGACAAAGTATTTTTAGCAAGGCTTTATGATAATGAAACAACACATGCACTAATTGAAAAACTCCCTTTAAGCATAGACATGGAGGATCTTTATAGAAATGAAAAGTTCTATTATCTTTAAGATAGCCTCCCAACAAATTCTGAAAGACCCGGGGTTATTAATGCGGGAGATATCATGCTTTATGGCGACAATTGTCTAGTATTGTTCTATGAAACCTTCTCAAGTTCCTATAGCTACACTCGTCTCGGATATATCGAGGACGTGGAAAGATTTTCTCAGGCAGTCGGTGACGGTGATATACGTGTTAGCTTTGATTTAGTTGGAGATTGATAAGGACTCTTTTGTATGAAGCTCAACTTGAAGAATGTTTTTTCCATACTATATCAAAAAACTTGCTGAAGTACACTCCGTCTATATAGTATGTAATTAAGGAGCTTGCGTTTTTCTATTTGTTTATAAATAACTAAGTGGTAGTAGGACTAACACAAGACACCTGTAATTTATATTCAAATTGAGAAATACAGGTGTTATTTTTGTAAATTTGTAATGGGAATCTCTACTTTATTGTTTTTATGAATATTTTCTGTTCCGGCATCCAAAGCAGTCTTGTAATATAAACATTTATGTTCAACAAGTTCCATTGTTTTTTTTAGTTCTTCCATTTGTACTTCTACAATAGCTTTTCGTTCCATAAACATGTTATATCTTTTTTGCAATGTGGAATCCCCGTCCGAACACCAATCAATAAAACTTCTAATCTCCTTAATTGGCATCCCAGTAGATTTTAGACATTCAATGACCCTTAAAGCACCGATATCGGACTCTTTAAACAGTCGTGTACCGCTTTCTGTCCGTTGTACAAAAGGCATAAGTCCTTCCTTGTCGTAGTAACGCAAGGTATATACTGTTAGATTCAATTCTTTGGCAACTTCGCTGATAGAATATGTCTTCATCATTTATCACCTTTTCTTTTGGTATAGACTTCGAGTTAACTCTATAGTTTGAAGAGGATTTTATCACGGTAGTTTCTAATTGTCAAAAGGAGAAAGTGAAAATTGGCGCTGTGTAATAGAAGTTTACTTATCTAGAAAAAATTAGTTCTTAAAGCTAGATTAATAGGTGATATGAAATTTTGTTACGTTCGGGAGATCTTGAAAAAAAAACAAAAGCAAATCGCTTGACCTAGAGTTAACTATAAGGATTATCATTGTTTGCAAGAGAAAGGTGGGGATAGGGAGGAAAGAAGGGTAGTTTAAGTTTAACATGAATTCTTCATTTTCCTTCGGTCCAAGCGCATTTCTTGCTCTTGAAAAATATACATTGGTGGAGGTTTTTCTATGATAACTGCTAAAGCACGGGCTGTCGACGGTCCAGACAAATCCTTTCGAGCAGCTGAAATTAAACGACGCGATCTTGATTTGCTTGATGTTTTAATTGAAATTAAATATGCAGGCATATGCCATTCTGATATCCATACTGCTCACGGAGAATGGGGTCAAGTAAACTATCCTCTAGTACCGGGACACGAGATAGCGGGAGTTGTTACTGCTGTAGGATCTAACGTCACAAAGTATAAAATAGGTGACCGAGTTGGGGTCGGTTGTATGGTTGACTCATGTGGTGAATGTGAGAACTGCCGAAAAGGAGAGGAGCAATATTGTTTAAAAGGAAATGTCCCTACCTATGCTGGTGTTGATAAATATGGTGAGCCAACTCAAGGTGGATATTCTACTCATATTGTTGTAACTGAGGATTTTGTAGTTAGAATACCAGATAACATCTCTCTTGATGCAGCCGCTCCATTACTTTGTGCAGGTATTACAACATATTCGCCACTAAACCATTGGGGAGCTAGTCCAGGTAAAAAAGTAGCGGTTGTTGGATTAGGTGGTCTAGGTCATATGGCTGTCAAGATTGCGCACGCGATGGGTGCAGAAGTTACCGTTCTGTCTCAATCATTGAAGAAAAAGGAAGATGGTCTGCATTTCGGTGCCGATCACTACTATGCCACGAGTGATCCTGAAACATTTGATAAACTAGCTGGAACGTTCGACCTGATCATTAACACGGTAAGTGCAAAAATTGATATTAATGCGTATCTCTCATTATTAACGCTAGATGGTACTCTAGTAAATGTCGGTGCGCCTGCAGAGCCATTGGACCTAAATGTATTTTCTCTCATTGGTCATCGCCGTTCATTTGCAGGATCAATGATTGGGGGTATCCGTGAGACTCAGGAGATGCTGAATTTCTGTGCAGAACATAATATTGTTCCAAAAATTGAAGTTATAACTGCTGATCAAATTGATGAAGCGTACGAACGCGTATTAGCTTCAGATGTAAAATATCGATTCGTGATTGATATTAGTACAATGTAAGATACTCAAGTAATGTACAATAAGAGTTGAATGAAGAGAAATTTTAAAAAGGAATTACTGACCTTTCTCCAACTGTGGAAATCCATGTTTCGGTGTCGATTGGGACAAAATTAATAGTGAAGAAGATAGTTTAACTTGGTTTGGTCAAAGCCTATAGAACGCATTAAAATAAGTAGATTTTAATAGCTCCATAAATTAGGGTAACTCTTCAGTTATATGAAGAATTACCCCTTTCACGTTCACAATGGTAGGATTATTAATTTGGAGATGTAAATTTTATTTAAATCTTTCCTTTAAGTATTGTTGTTAAGTGCATATAGAAGGACATCAACTTTTGTACTTAAAAGTTTTCATTCAATATTTGTCCTAATTAGTAAATGGTTGGGGGGAGATTATTTGTCTACATAGTGAACCCATTTATTGAATTAAAGTTAAATGGTAATAATATGGAATATAAGTGGGATGATTAAAATAAAAAATGTCTGGTAATGAATAGAATGTAAATATTAGAACAGGAGTGTAGTTGTGAAACGGTTTATCTTACTAGTAATAGTTGTATTTTTGGGTTATTTCTCAATACCGTTATGGAAAGAGCCGGTCCAACATGTTCCTTCATCTACATGGAATTCAATTTATCAAACAGTTGACCAGGTTAAAGAAGTACTAGATATCAATTCTTTTTTAGATACTCTTACTCTGCGATTAAATTCACTACTCGAGCCTTCAAATAACCTACAGTTTGAACCAAATGAAACGACCATCCATGCGCCGGAATTATTAATTCCTACAGAGCAATTTTTCTCTATTCACAATATTGTACTGGGGAATTCAAGAGTTGAAGTGGAGAAGATAATTGGTGATAGTCCCAAGAGGAGTACGATAAATGAATATGGCATAAACTGGGATGTTTATCACGAAAACTATCAAAATTTTATTATGGTTGCTTATGATGATGAAGATATTGTAAGTGGACTTTATACAAATCAGGACTTGATTGCGTCTTCAACAGACATAAGGTTAGGTAGCCCAATACAATTAGTTCAGGAACAGCTTGGTAACCCTGAAGCATTCATAAAATATCGGTTGTTCACTTACCGTATTAATAGAAATGATGAGTATGATATATTTCATCTCGACAACAGCTTTGTCACAATTTTTTATGATCAGCACGAAAACAATACAGTTACAGCTATCAAAGTTATTGATGAAGATCTAGAACAAAACAAGAATGCTATTTACTCCGAACCAAGCCAGCAGCTACAAGAAGGGTTTGAATTTCAGTTATTCGATTTAACAAATGCTACAAGAAGAAATTATGATTTGCCTCTTTTGACATGGGATGATCATGTGAAAGAAACGGCTCGGAGACATAGCTTAGACATGGCAGAAAACCGATATTTTAGTCATACAAATTTAAGAGGTCAATCTCCGTTTGAACGAATGGCGGAAGACAATATTGAATTTACTACTGCAGGTGAAAACTTAGCATACGGTCAAATAAGTAGTATATTTGCTCATGAAGGATTGATGAACTCATTAGGACACAGAGAAAATATCCTTCAGGAAAATTTCCGGAATTTAGGGGTGGGAGTAGCATTTAATAATGAGTCACAGCCTTATTTTACTAAAAAATATTTTAGTAAGTCACGGCCATTGTAAATTATGATTAATAAAGTAAAAATACTAGCAGTTTAAGTTCTAGATATGAATTATTATAGAACTTAAACTGCTAATTTTATTTAATATAAAATTTTTAATATTTATAGAATCATTTCTATCTTTAACAAGTGTTCTTTTTACCATTACACGGGGGGATAAGTCAAGCATTTGAACAATGATATCTGTATTTTGACCATGCTTTTTTGAATTGTTATGTCCTCAGTTTTCTTGAACTTGTATATATGATCATTCATAATATTACCTATTTAACCCAAATCGCCTAAGTATAGGAGACCTTCTGGAATTCAGCATTGAAACTATATTAGAATGTAGGCACCAACTCTCTAAGATAATCAACAATATTAATTGATCTGTTGAATAATCAACGAAATACGCTAATTTATTCATTGTAAACAACCTGTTTTTATTTATAATTAAAAACAGATATTGATTATTCAATATTTTTGGGTAAGCGTATACAAAGCGGATTGTTACTGTTAAATCAGGCAAAACCGATTACCGTGGAAAGAGGTAGGGCTTTTGCCTTTTTCTATATAATTGGAGGGGATACAGTATAAATCTGGGGGGAATAAAGTGAAAATTGAGAGAATATTGAACAATAATGCAGTTATATCAAGAAAAGAAAAACAAGAAGTTATCATTATTGGACGTGGAATTGCTTATAATAAGCGGATTGGTGATTTAATAGATGAACTTCAAGTAGATAAAATTTTCACTTTAGAAAATGAAGATACAATGAGAAAGTTTAAAACCCTAATTGCCAATATGCCAATAGAGTATATGGATATATCCGAAAAAATCATTGCATATGCAAAAATGAAATTAGGTAAAAAGTTAAGCGATAGTATTTATATTCATCTAACGGATCATATTCACTTTGCAATTGAACGTTATAAAAGTAATTTACCTATTAAAAACGGATTACTTTGGGAAACTAGGCAATTGTACAAAGAAGAATATGAAATTGGGTTAGAAGCATTAAATATGATATGTGAACAATTTGGTGTCATTTTACCAGAGGATGAAGCAGGGTTCCTAGCCCTACATATTGTTAATGCTGAATTGAACGAAGAGATGCCAATTATAAAAACCATGACTAAGGTAATGCAAGAAATTTTAACGATAGTTAGATATCATTTCAAGGTTGAGTTTAATGAGAATTCTTTACCTTTCTATCGTTTTATAACGCATCTTAAGTTTTTCGCACAGCGACTAGTCAAGAGCAATCATTACAACAGCGCAACAAATGATGACTTATATAATGTAATTAAGGTAAAGTATCCTGACGCTCATATATGTTCACTAAAAATAAAAAAGTTTATCGAGGGTTCTTACACCTACGAATTAACTGATGAAGAAATGATATATTTGACAATTCATATTGCTAGAGTAATAAAAGATAATAACGGTTAATTAAGTTTTAGGGTTGTAACCTAACGGGCAAAACCTAAATCAAACAGTCGAAATTGATTGTTTGGTTTAGGTTTTTTTATGAAGTTTTTTACCAAACACCCAGTTAATCATGGTGAATTAAGCAGGAATTATATTAAAAAGGAGTGGGAACATTGAGTTATCAAAGCCTTGCAAAGGAAATAGTCCAAATGGTTGGTGGAGAACAAAACATAATTAACGTTGTGCATTGTGCTACTCGTCTACGTTTCAAATTAAAAGATCATAGTCAGGCTGAAAAGAAAAAACTTGAAAATATAGATGGGATTCTTAGTGTAGTAGAGAACAGTGGGCAATTTCAAGTCGTAATTGGAAGCCACGTCTCTGAGGTTTATCAAGAGCTAATAAATATTGCAAACGTAAAGAGTGAGTCCAACGATTTAACCGTAAAATCAAAGGGGAAAGTTGTTGCAAAAATATTCGATGTTATTTCCGGAAGTTTTTCTCCATTGCTGGGAGCTCTTGCTGGTGCGGGTATGCTTAGAGCGTTGTTAACTCTTTTAACAATGACGGGGGTATTATCTACAGAAAGTGGTACGTACACCATTTTGTTAGCGGCGGGGAATGCCATCTTTTTCTTCCTCCCCATTTTTTTAGGTATTACTATTGCTTCGAAGCTTGGTGCAAATCCATACGTAGGTGGAATGATCGGAGCTGCGTTGCTAGATCCTAATTTTACTGGTTTACTTCAAAATAATGGTGATATTACTGATTTTCTTGGTATACCGGTTGTTTTGATGAACTATTCATTTTCGGTGTTTCCCATTTTTATCGCAGTCAGTATTTATGCTGTATTAGATAGATTCCTAAAGAAGACCATTCATAAGGATCTACAAATGTTTTTAGTTCCTATGTTGTCTTTGATTACAATCGTGCCATTAACAGCAATTGCATTTGGTCCTATCGGTGTCTATTTTGCAAGTAGTATCGGAGTTTTTATTAATTTTTTATATTCTGAAAGTGGAGTTTTGACAGGTGCCATTATGGGTAGTGGGTGGACCTTCCTTACATTATTTGGAGTTCATACGGGATTCACACCATTTATGCTTGAGAATTTAGCAAATGGCGGAGATCCTCTGCTTGCATTGGTTTCTGCAGCAGTATTTGCACAAATAGGATTAGCTTTTGGTATTTTCTTAAAAACAAAGGATAAAAAATTAAAAGCACTTGCTGGATCTACGTTATTACCTGGATTATTGTCAGGTATAACAGAACCTATTCTGTATGGGTTAATGCTTCGTTACAAACGTACAATTCCTTATGTCGCCATTGCTGGAGTTGTCGGTGGAGGTATTAGTGGCTTGGTTGGAGCAAGAGCTTTGGCATATGCATTTCCATCTGCTCTTAGTATTCCAATTTATTCCCCGTTTGTACCATACATTATTGCCATGCTATCTGCTTTTACTGTTACAACGATTTTGACAGTAGTTTTTGGATATGAGGATAAAAAGAAATTAGGGGTAGAAGAAAATGTGGTAGAAGCAGGACAAACAACAATTATTAAACAAGAAGCAATAGTCAGCCCATTAACTGGAGTAATTAAATCATTAGCAGAAGTGGCTGATCCAGTGTTTGCATCAGAAGCTATGGGAAAAGGGATTGCCATTGAGCCAACTATTGGTAAAGCTGTATCACCTGTGAACGGTAAGGTCACAACAGTTTTTCCAACAGGGCATGCAATTGGAATTACTTCAGATGAAGGAGCAGAGATATTAATCCATATCGGGATAAATACAGTTCAATTAGAAGGGAAATATTATTCACCGGTCGTTAAACAAGGAGACCGAGTAAGTCAAGGAGATCTGTTAGTTAACTTTGATATTGAAAAAATTAAAGAAGCCGGATACCAAGTTACTACTCCAATTATTATAACAAATACAGACCGTTATACCGAAATTATCGAAATGAAAAGAGAAGCTGTTCAAGAAAAAGAAGGTTTATTGACATTAGTCAGTTAATGAACTTTTTTTATACAGGGAAGAGACTTTGTTACTCTTCCCAATAATAAATTATAATCGCGGAGGATACTAATTATGAAAAATGAAAAAATGGAATTTCCAAAAGGTTTTTTATGGGGCGGAGCTACTGCAGCTAATCAATTAGAAGGTGGATTTCATGAGGGGAATAAAGGCTTAAATATTGCCGATGTTCTGCCAGGTGGAAAAGAACGACTTAAGCTATTACAGTCACCAGGCTTTAATTTTGAAATGGATACAGAAAAATACAGTTATCCGAACCATGAGGCGATCGATTTCTATCATCGCTACAAAGAAGATATCGCGTTATTTGCTGAAATGGGATTCAAAGTATACCGTATGTCAATTGCATGGACAAGAATTTTTCCAAATGGTACTGAATTAGAGCCGAACGAGGCCGGATTAGCTTTTTATGACCGTGTTTTTGACGAGTTGCATAAGTATGGGATCGAACCGGTTGTTACTATGTCTCATTATGAAATGCCGGTAAATCTTGTGAAAGAATATGGTGGTTGGAGAAGTCGAGAAGTTGTTACGTTCTTTGAAAGATATGCAAAAGTAATATTGAACCGTTACAAAAACAAAGTGAAATATTGGCTCACATTTAATGAAATCAATTCTGGTCTAGAAATGCCAATTATGGGTCTTGGTTTTGCGATTCAAAAAGAAGAAGACAAATACCAACCGACTTTCCAGGCTTTCCATCATCAATTTGTTGCTAGTAGTTTAGCGGTAAAGGCTTGCCATGAAATCATACCTGAGGCGAAAATTGGATGTATGATACTATATATTCCTACGTATTCCTTTGATTGCAACCCTGAAAATGTACTGTATGCTCAACAAGAGGCACGTTTCTTCAATACTTTCTGTGCTGATGTTCAAGTGAAAGGGAAATATCCTTCTTTCATTCAACGTTACTTTAGAGAACATAGTATTAAACTTGAAATGAAACCAGGAGATTTAGAGTTGATCAAGAGCTATCCTGTGGATTTTATTAGTTTCAGTTACTATATGTCACGTACTGAAATGAAAGATAAACCATCTGGTGATACAGTCGAAGGAAATATCTTGGGTGGAGTAAAAAATCCGTTTCTAAAAGCGTCTGATTGGGGATGGGAAATTGACCCTATAGGATTAAGAATTACTCTAAACGAGTTCTATGATAGATACCAAAAACCACTTTTTGTTGTGGAAAACGGTTTAGGAGCAAAAGACAAAGTAGAAGAAGATGGATCGATAAATGATGATTATAGAATTGAATACATCCGAGAACATATTATACAAATGCGTGAGGCGATTGAAGATGGCGTTGAATTAATGGGTTACACTCCCTGGGGATGCATTGATTTGGTCAGTGCGTCAACCGGAGAAATGTCCAAACGTTATGGATTCATTTATGTGGATAAAAATGATGATGGCAGTGGGACATTAGAACGCAAAAGGAAGAAGTCTTTTAATTGGTATAAAGATGTAATTGCATCAAATGGAAGTGAAATATAAATTTCTTTATATTTTCCCCCCTTGTAAAAACTATTGATTATTTTTATTGAAAACAACAACAGGTTTAGAACAATTAGTAGGAACACTCCCTTTATATTTCTAAAGGGGGGTGTTCAAATTAATTGGTGCAATTTTATTAATTTAAGGTTGTAGGAGTACAAGTAAGGGTATAATTCCCGTTTATGTTTCATTTGACTTTTTAATAGCAAAAACAGTTACTAAAGATAATCAACAAATATAATCGCTTTGTTGAGAAATCAACGAATTGCGTTTTTTTAACCATTGATCGTAACCATGTTCCTATTTATAGTTATTAACAGATGTTGATTAATCAATCGATGATGATTTTTTCTAGGCGATGCAATGCAATGCCCTCTTTAGAATTATTAATTGGTTTCTTTCAAGTAATTTTATAAAAAAATGAACTTTTAAATTAGAAAAGAATGAAACTCGAATAGAAAACCTTAATGACAGTTTAACAGTACAAATTGAAAAAAATGATTTAAGAGCATTAATTTGGGAGGGTTTTTTTTTGGATAAACAAAATAAATTGATTATATTGATATTAACATTCGGTGTTTTCGGTATTTTAAATACTGAAATGGGGGTTATTGGGATCCTGCCGTCTCTAGCTGAGTATTATGGAGTCAGCGTATCTCAGGCAGGATTACTTGTGGGGCTCTTTGCTCTTGCTATTGCCATAGCTGGTCCGACGATGCCTTTATTGTTTTCGGGTATAGATCGTAAGAAGGTGTTATTACTCGTTTTGGCTATATTCGTACTGGGAAACATCGCTACTATTTTTATAACTAATTTCACCGTAGTCTTAATTATTCGCTTTATTTCAGGCTTATTTCATCCGGTGTATGTTTCATTGGCTTTTACCATAGCTGCTGATTCAGTTAAAAAAGAGGATGCGCCAAAAGCTATTGCTAAAGTTTTCATTGGGGTCTCGGCGGGTATGGTAGTCGGTGTACCGATTGTTAGTTTTATTGCTAGTGTAGCTTCCATTCAAATGGCGTTGGCATTTTTTGCCGTTACAAATGCTTTAGTATTAATTGCTACACTACTCTTTATGCCATCTATGCCGGTGAAGGAAAAACTTTCTTATGGATCTCAATTACGCATATTAAAAAAATCAATCACTTGGCTTTCTATTATAGGTGTTATTTTTCTCAATGCATCAGTATTTGGAGTTTATAGTTACTTTGCTGAGTTTCTGACTTCTGTTACAAATATGCCTTTAAATACCATCACGATCATGTTATTTCTATTCGGTTTGACTAATATTATTGGAAACATTGTCGCAGGAAAGTTACTTACCCAAAATGCAATTAAAACTGTAGTGGCTTTTCCATTTGCATTGGGAGCCGTTTACATCCTATTCTTCTTATTCGGAGAACTCACCATACCTATGGCGATCATTACGTTAATTTGGGGTATCATAGCTGGAGTAGGAGCCAACATCAATCAATACTGGGTTATGTCTTCAGCTCCTGAAGCTCCTACCTTCGCGAATGGATTATTTTTAACGTCCGCTAACATAGGAGTAACAGTAGGGTCAGCTATAGGTGGGTACTTTATTGCACAAATGGGTACACAATATGTGATATTAGTAGGATTTATATCAATTATATTGAGCTTGGTATTTGTTTTCCTAAGAAATTACAAGTATAATAATGTGCAAAATAACAGCTTGAATAGTAGAGTTTCCTAGACAGTAATTGATTTATAATTCTTTGCTTATTCTGCAAATGGATTATTATAACATTGAAATAACTATAATTGTGAAAGCATTGGATTTCGGTTGTGAATCCAATGCTTTATTTTTCTTTATAACATACTACCAAATCATCTAGTAACGTTTTTGCTTCATAACACGTTCATTAGTATTGTATTAGGCAAAACCCCTTAAAATTACTTAGTGAAACTTACCTGTAAGCATTCAATATTGTTAGCTGGTTTTCCGATTAAATTTTGTTTCAAGTATTACATAAGTTGAACCCTAAGTCTTGCAAGGCTTTCGATAATGATATTATCCCCTTTAAATAGCTTTTCGATAATCCCTTGATATGATGAGGTTTGAATGTGGCTTGAGATGGATTCTTCGTGGCAATAAAAGGATGCTAGAATTGTTCAAGGGAAGAGAAAACTGCAACTTTATAGATGGTTTGTCCACCGTTATTTTAGAGCTCTTCTTGTAATTTCTTTTAGGGATCTTCACCGCGAACCATAAGTACTTACTTAGTCCCTTTAGATGCAAGTTCTGTTGAAGGCTCCAATTCTACAAGAAGCATTAGTAATAATGAACACTTTATCCTAATTAACACCCACTCTTAAATATCGGGAATTATGAATGCATTAGCGTTTAGAACTTTAATAACGTTGTTTCGGGAAAACAACTTCTACTGCTAAGCCTGTAGAGGTTCACCACCAAGTGATAGCCCAGGCCGAGCGTACCACAAAAAACCACTTCCTAAATTTTTTTAGGAAGTGGTTTTTATTAATAATATTAGTTTTTTCATAAGTAGTTACTCAAGTGGAGGAGAAATCGCACTTACTATTTCTCATTTCGAGAGCAAATGAAAGGCTAACTGCCTAACATCATTATACCGCCTATGGTTTCGTTAGATAATATTATAGAGCTTCTTTGAAGAAAGACTCGAGCTTATCAAAGGGGATTAACTCCACTCGGTCGTACAGATCCACATGCCCTGCACCCGGAACAAGGTAAAGCTCTTTTGGTTCGGCTGCACGCTCGTACGCATTTTGACTGAATTCAATTGAATGAGCCTCATCACCCGTAACGAATAGCATCGGACGCGGAGAAATCGTCTCGATATCTTCGAACGGGTAGAAGTTCATAAACTTCACGTTACTAGTTAGCGTCGGGTGTGTTGTTAGCTCAGGTGATGACCCTTCAGGCGTAAATTCACCCCTCGGAGTACGGTAGAAATCATAAAACTCACGCTGGATCGGGTCCGTGTTTTCAGTCAATTCATGTACCGTACCACTAGTATATTCGGTTTCACCGCCTGTAAATTCGACATAGCGTTGCTCTGCCGCCTCTGCGATGATCGCTTTTCTTTGCTCAAGTGTCAGTGAGTTGTTCAGTGCGTTACGGGCAGCCGCTCCCATATCATACATACTTACTGTCGCAATGGCCTGAATGCGTGGGTCGATTTTAGCCGCACTGATCACGAAACTTCCGCTGCCACAGATGCCAAGTACACCAATTCGTTCTCTATCGATAAAGTCTTGCGTGCCTAGATAATCGACCGCAGCACTGAAACTTTCTGCGTAGATATCCGGCGATACAGCGTTGCGGGGCTCACCCTCACTCTCTCCCCAGAAAGGTAAATCTATGGCCAAAGTAACAAATCCCCGTTCAGCCATTTTCGTGGCATACAAATTTGCACTTTGTTCTTTTACTGCACCCATAGGATGCCCGACAATAATCGCGGGATTTTGGGTGTTCTGACTACCTTCCGGAATAAAAAGATTCCCTACAACCTCCATGTTGTATTGGTTATTAAATGAGATCCTCTGCATTGTTACCTCGTCGCTCTCGTAAAAGTTGTCTGCTCCATTGGACATGTCCGGCTGGTATGAATCGTCATTGCCAGTGGTGGATACTACGCTATCATCGGTTGTGGATGTATCGTTGCACGCGGATAAAATTGAGCCCAGTGCTATCACTGTGAGTAAAAGCATGACAAAAGAATTTTTTTTCATTTTTAAAACAACACCCTTTCTTATTTTGGTTTTGAAGAATGAGTTGATTACTTAAATACAATGATTCCTGTTATAAATGAATTTTGTTTAAGTAATCAACATATGTCTAAAATTATAAAAAAGGAAGTAGGATACATACAATAGTTAATAAAATGCGATTTGTTGAATATTCAACAAATGAATTGAAATTGTTTATTAAAAACTACCTAGCGTTCATAGAAGTAAAATTCAAAGCCAAGAAGCCATTAAAAAAGCTATTTTTTTCACTAGCCCTTTTTACATAATCATTTAAAGCCAGAAATTTATCATCCTGTAGCTATAAAGAAGTTTTTCGTAGTAGGTATATCCTCTTTATTAAGGAAAGGAGAGGTAAAACCTAAGGATGATGTTTATGGAGTTTAAGGTCCCGTAAGTTGACTTAACTTTTGGGAGGCTTTTTCTTTTTGGTTTTCTTAAAATATTTTCTACTATCTCCTGTCGAAGTCATCCACTTAGCTGCGCATAAACTTCTTGTAACCATTCTAAGGGCTATAAAAAAATAAACTATGAAACTGGGAAAATGTAATAGGACAAATTGATTCATTCATATGCCTTTAATAAAGGGAGCCATTCCTGTAATAAAAGAATTTCGGGTTTAACAAAAAAGAGCGCCTCCTGTATGCTGGGTAATGATGATGCACATCAATCATTCCCTAATTTAAAAGGAGGACGCTCACCATGAATTATAAGCAAAAAAACAAAAAAGAATCAACGTATTCAACAGATTACTGAACAGACTCTTATTGTAGGAGCAGACATTGCCAAGAAAACACATTTCGCACGAGCCGTGGATTTTCGTGGAATTGAACTTGGAACACGCTGTATTTTCGAGAATGATCATCAGGGGCTGTTAAAGCTAGTCTTGTGGATGAAGGAGTTACAAAAGGTTCATCAGAAGTTAGACATCGTATTTGGAATTGAACCGACCGGACACTACTGGTTCCCGCTGGCTGAATTCTTGAGGAAAAGGGACATCAAAGTGGTTCTCGTAAACCCACACCATGTCAATAAGAGTAAAGAATTAGAAGACAATTCCCAAACCAAAAACGATTTGAAAGATGCAAAAGTGATTGCCAATTTGATTGAAAATGGGGATTATACAGAACCCAAGCTACCAAAAGACATATTCGCTGACCTCCGGGTTTTGATGAATCTTCGTGAAAAAGTAGCTAATAGCTTAAATCAAGTGAAGATCCGCGTTCAAAATTGGTTAGATCGTTTCTTCCCAGAGTATTTAAAGGTGTTTAAAAAATGGGATGGGAAAGCGTCTTTTATAACGTTACGAGAATTTCCTCTTCCACAAGAGATTGTTTCCTTAGGCGCCGAGGAAGTCTTGAAAAGATGGAAGACCGAAGTCAAACGTGCAGTTGGAATGAAAAGAGCTAGAAAGTTAGTAGACTATGCATCAGCTTCTATTGGTCTGACAGACGGATGTATAGGGGCAAAAATGGAGTTGACCATCCTTCTTGATCAATATGAACTGTTTGAAGAACAGTTGGAAACCATTATGAAAGAAGTTCAGGGGCTATTGAATAGGATCCCAGGCACAAAAGAGATGATGACGATTCCGAGTGTTGGAGAAGTGACGTTAGCGGGCTTTTTAGCAGAAGTGGGCAATCTTCATGATTACCATCATCCTCAACAGATCATTCGTCTAGCTGGGCTAAACCTAAAAGAAAACAGTTCTGGTAAACACAAAGGACAAACCACGATCTCGAAGCGTGGACGGTCGCGGTTACGTGCCCTCCTGTTCCGGTGTGTATTGCCGATGGTTTCAAAGAATGAGGAGTTTAAATACTTGCATCTATATAACACCAAACTGAAAGAAAAGCCGTTAAAAAAGAAACAATCGATCATTGCCTTATGCGGAAAATTAATTCGATTATTCTATTATTTGGGAACAAGAAGACAAAGCTACCAGGCGAAAGATGTGTTAGGCCCAATGCATTCAAATCAGTTACAGATGGCTGCTTAAATTAATAATCAAGTTATCAGTATTTATTTACGGAAGTTATAAAAGATTCATCTACACAATGGAAGCACGGAGAAGCCGAAGTTCATACACCATAAGGGCAACGACCCAGCAAGGGAGCAAGAATCGGCCTCCACCCCTTGAGAGAACGAACGAAGGAATGTAAGGGCATAGACCCAGTGTGATATGGGAGGTTAAAATCCCAAGGGTGTACGTGGAGATCCTAATGCGGTCATATTGATGGAATTAAAAGGAAAAACAAAACTTTCCTTTCTTCCCTCACACCCTTATATATCCATATTTATCCACTTGAAGAAAATCCTTCTTTGTATCTCTTTGTGGCAGAAATGAAATCTTGAGATAACGGGAGTAAATGAGAGAAAACTTTAAATTATAGTGGGAGGTGGGTATTTGAATATATTGTGCGAATTTATAAGATTGTTAGTTATACCAATAGTAATTGCCTTATCAACTGTTTATTTTAAAGATTTATTTGACGCTAAAAAAGAAAAGAGAAAAGAGCAAAAAGACCAAGAAAAACAATTAGCGGAATTAGAAACTCATTTCTACAAAATCCACTCACATTACAATACTTTAAACCATTTGATACAAGATGATACTGTTAACGTGAAAAGGTGCTTAAATGAATCAAAAGAAATCTATAAATATCTAAATGAGGTTAACATGGACATACTACCACGTGATATAAAATTTTCATGTGGACATTTACTACATGCTTTTAGTGAAAGGATTAATGATCTAGAAGACATTCAGCAAGACTACATTCAAAGAGATTTAACAAGACAGTTAAGTATTGCTATTAATCTTATGAGAACACAATACATAGAACCGTTAAAGAAGCATATCGAAATATAGTCATCCATTTAATGGGTGGCTTTTTTATTTGCCTAAAAAAGTGAGGTGAAGAAGTGGAAAGATTGGACTTATGGTTTAAAGGAGCGCTCCTATTTTTTGGTGGCTTATTCTCATTGCTTGTTGATAATTTTGGAATGCCATTAGCAATACTTGTTGTTATTCAAATTGCTGATGTAATTACAGGTATGATGGCAAGCAGAAAAGAAGGCAAAAGGTGGCGCTCAGCTATTGGGATAGCAGGATTTAATAAGAAAGTTGGATTGCTGATCCTTATTGGATTGGTTTACCTAATTGAAGTTAATATATTTGGAACTAATACTATCGGTGGTTCAATTGCAACAGTTTACATAGGTATGGAACTATTAAGCAACACAGAGAATCTAGACCGAATTGGTGTATATATTCATCCGAAAATTAGAGATTTTATTGATGTGATGAAAGGAAAGGAGAATGATAAATAATGACACGTATATTTATAGATTCGGGTCATGGTGGACATGATTCAGGCGCAATTGGACACGGACTAATGGAAAAGAATGTTGTATTAGATATTGCAAAGCGTATTGAAACTAAATTAAAGGGCTATGAGGGCGTAGTGGTGAAGCTTTCACGTACTAATGATACATTCCTATCTCTAACTCAAAGAGCTAACCTAGCGAACGCATGGAAGGCTGATTACTTTGTCAGTATCCATATTAATGCTTTCAATCGAACAGCTAATGGTTATGAGGACTTCATCTATAATGGCAACGTATCAAAAGCCACTGTATCTAATCAGAATATAATGAATGCTGAAATTATCAAAGCAACAGGCTTCAATAATCGTGGTCGTAAGAGTGCTAACTTTGGAGTATTACGTCAAACTAATATGCCAGCAATTTTAACGGAGAATGGTTTTATTGATAATGCTTCTGATGCAACTAAATTAAAATCAAGCTCATTTCTTGATAAGGTGGCAGAGGGACATGTACAAGGCTTGGTGAAGATATTTGGATTGAAGAAGAAAGCACAGCCATCTCCAACTCCTGCTAAATCGAATACTGATAAACTATATCGTGTGCAAGTTGGTGCGTTTTCAGATAAACAGAATGCTGAAGCACTAGCAAAAGAACTAGAAGGTAAAGGTTATTCTGTTTTTATTGCTGAGTAACAAGGTAAGCCTCTATTTTGTTTTTGATAAAAAAATAAGACTTATAATAGAAGCTTGGGATTTTATGTTAAAATTATATGACAGAGTATATAGATAGTTAACAATGATGAAATTGTTCTCTCAGTTAATAAATAGAGTCACAAAGGATGGACTAAAAAATGGACAAACATAAATTAATAACTAAAACTAAATTGTCTGAGTTAGTAGGTTGGTCTGAAACAAATGGAAGAAGGTGGGTTAAAAACTTTAAAGCATACATACCTACTGAATTATATAGGAATAAAGTTATGTACACCATGGAGTCATTAAGAATAATGACATTCCTTAAGAAATTGAATGAAACAGGTTTAACAATTCCAGAAATTAAACAAATATTAAACAAAGAGGGACTACCGAAAGATGAAAGAGAAGAGCAACAATTAATAGAAAAACACAAAGTAGTACGGGGGCATAAAGATTACAATGAAGATATAAAAGATACGATCCCTTCTACTGGGGACATGATGATTCCTTATTTAGAGCTAATTAGAGATGGTAGAGCATATTCAGCTAGTGAGATTACAGAAAAGTTAGTCGATTCCTTTAAGCTAAGTGAAGAACAAAGACTTATGAAGTATGAAAATAACTCGGATATCATATTTCTTTCAAGAGTACGGAGTGTAAGGTACAGCTTAAAGAAAGAAAATTATATCGATGAAGTTAATAAGCTTACATATCAAATTACCAATGAGGGTCTTGAATTACTTAACGAAAGTAAAGGTGAGATCAAAGAAGAAATTGAAGAATTAGAGAAAGTAGTAGATCCCCTAACAATTGTTAAGGAGAAATTGGATGAATTAAAAAATGAACTAGCCGATAATTTATTGAAGCAATTAAGAATTGTTCATTGGATGAAGTTTGAGGATATTGTTGTTGAGCTACTTACTGTGATGGGCTATGGAGACGGAAAAGTTACTCAAAGATCGAATGATGAAGGTTTGGATGGAGTTATTAAAGAGGATAAATTGGGTCTAGATAATATCTATGTCCAAGCCAAACGGTATGCTGCTAATAATTCTGTTGGACGTGACGTTGTGCAAAGCTTCTCTGGCGCTTTAGATGGAAAAGGGGCACGAAAAGGTGTCTTTATTACAACCTCTTACTTTACAGATAATGCAAGAAAATATGCTGAACGACTAGAAGCGAAGAAAATTATTCTAATTGATGGTACTGAATTGTCTAAGTTAATGATTGATCATAATGTTGGTGTTGATATTAGTCATACATTTATAGTGAAAGCTATCGACTATGATTATTTTAAAGATGAATAATTTATTTGAAATTAACGAGGGTACTTATAGTAAAAGGAAGTAAAGATATTAGCCTTACAGGAATATGTGGTTATGATTAGTTTCCATGAGTATATAATAATTTCACACAGAGAAATAAGGCTTTATATAGAATTATAGCTAAAAACAATCATTTCAATGACTGGGGAAGATTCACATGGAAGAGAAAAGAGCAGACAGAAATAATAAGAAAGATATTGAATTCGGAGCAATTTTTACATTAATAGGTGTTTTTATATTTATTGTTATTGTTTCATTCGTATATTTCTCAAAAGAGGAAGAGACAACAGTAACCACAGTTCAAAGAATTATTAGCTTTAATGGTGAAGACTATGAGAAGCTCTATGCTCAGTTAGAAGAGGGAATGACTATAGAGGAAGCAAAAGGTCTCTTTAATGGAGAGCCAGATACAGTAGGAGATGAATATTGGGAAGATGGTGTAAAATATCAAACTTTTTGGTGGCATGGTGACGATGACTCTAACATAGGATGCGATTTTGTTGATGATGTTTGTGATTATAAGAATGGATGGTCAGTAGAAGGTGGACGGAAAAAAGAGTAATGAATACATGGTATGTTTAGTATTAAAAATATAAATTTTAAAGGAGCTTACCTTGTATGTACAATTGTAGCTGGTAGGTGAACCCTTTTTTTATGGAAAATATTTTAATGCTCATTTTAATACCAACTTGGTTGACTTTTGTTCCAACTATTATATACTGTGAATTAAGAAATAGGGAGCTAAGGTGTCCTACCACCTTAGCTCGTCCGACTAATTTACTAAGTAGCTCACCTTGTGTTTTTGGGAATAAGGGTGGGCTATTTTGCTATTTGTAGAACAAATTGTAGAGTCAGAATAAGTAATGATCCAGCTGTAAATAAGAGCATTAACAAATTTGTATTTTTCTTCAATACTACCACCTCCATTGCTATTCTAGTTGAAGTGGACAATGCTCGTCCCTTTCACTGAGCTAACCTTACCACATAAATTGAATCAGATTCAATATATTGTGCTCATTTTTATTTTGAATACACCATATATTGTGTCCGATTCTATTTTGATGCTATTTGTCAACTTTGCATTGGGTTAAAAAAGGTAGTACTAATGAAATAAAGTGAGTTTATTCCATATTTTCACGTTATTTTGAATGAATTTTAGTATTGTAATTATTGGTTTGATTGCAACTTCTTGCGCTATTTAAAATTGAAAGCATAATAAAAATTGCTTAATAAAATAATACTTAGAGCTGAATTGGAGGAGTAAGCGTTAAATGACTCCTTTTTGTCTCGTTTGAGCATATCGTACTAAGAAGGAGTCTGTAATTTTATTTGGATGAAGAATGATACTTTTTTTGCTAAAATAATAATAAGCCCTCATTACCATCATGTGAGGGCTTTTACATGGTTAGACATAATCTATTCGCGAGATGTTTGTTCACTGTATAGAAACCATGTTAATTAAATATTATCCAGTAAATGTAAATATTATTCATGTTAGATAATCAGACTTAATATGTTGAGGTATGTCTCTTTTTAGCTATTATTAAATAAAAAGGAGACATACCTATGCAAATTAATGAAACTCCTGCTTTCTCCCCGACATTACATACGATACAAGCTTTCAGAAAGCTCTTTGAAATTGAAAATATACTACGTAATCTAATTGTTGAATTTAATCCTGATTACAAAAAGCGTGTATACAATCCAACGTTAGGTACTCTTATTAGCATAGGTGAAAAAGTTGTTCCACGAAAAAGTATTAACAGGTGACACGTTATCAAAACTTTATTGGGTCATTGATATCAGAAATAAAGTTTGCCATATGGATAATGTAACTGAGAGAGAGTATAACCGTATAAATGAATGCTGGAAGTCTTTGATGACCAACTTTAAAGCCTTTCAACACTCTTCAGACAATCAATATCCACAAACTCAAAGTCATCATCATTAAGCCTTATTTTAATCCGCTTTGACTGCATATCTACCCTGTCGATAACCCCGACTACATCTTTATAAAAACCATCATTCCAGTAAGATAGAGAAATTTGCAATTCGTAATTGAGTGAGTCCATAACTACAATTCCTATTTCCTGCAATTCCTGTTCTTCTAATTCAGGCTTAGGTACTTTCTTGTGTTCTTCTTTAAGCTTTCTAAGTGCTTCAACGTGCTCGGGCAGCATAATACGTGAGCCTTCCCAGCGCATATTAGATCCTTTTGATATTTTATTATGTAACATTGAGAACACCTCACTTATAATGTATCCCTATTATATGCGAATATATGTTCGTTCATCAATCAAAAAGTAAAGCCCTCACTAAGATGGCAAGTGGGGCTTTCTTACATGGTAAATTGATTTTTTTTTGGGTGTTTGCTATTGATGAGAGCAACCATGTTAACATTATGATATCCAATTAATTGGAAAAATATTCTGTGTCTAATTTCCTTATTGTGGCGGTTTGTTATATGCAAAAAGACCCATGTACTCTATGCCTAATAATTCTTTCCTTTCCTGTTCAGCGATTTGTAATAGCTTGCTTTTTGCTACATCGGCAGATATGTTATTTTCAATATTAATTTTGGCTTCACGCTTCTCAACTACACCATCTTTGTCTTTTAATTCAATCATAAACGAATGATAATTCATAAAAATCAACTCCAATTAATCCAACTTTATTAAGTGTATACATTTTGTTTGCACACTATAATTCCTTTTCAATTCCTTCTCAATACGCCACTAATATCACAGTGTAGACGACTTCTTGTTTCACTAACGCTACCCTTTAGAATAAGAAATCTTTATAACCACTTGATTTCAATTTCTCTATTGAAGTTGGCATCATTAATGATTAAGGGTTAAATATCGTTAAAAGTTTTAGCTTTACTAATTCTGTATGCAACTAAGTAGATAACAATATAAATTGGGAATGAATAAAAAGGAGTCCATTGCCCAGATGAATATAATCCTATCCATTCAATTAAAGGTTCACCTATAAAAGAGATAAATGTTGAATATATAATCGCTTTTAAAAAAGGATGTAATGTTGGTTTAAATTGTAACCACAGCATAGTTATTACTGGTATCAAGGAAAAATCCCAAGGAGAAAAGCTGGGAATAGTAGGGAGGAGTTTACCAGAATAATGCCATACTCCGAAAACCACCCCTAAGAAGTCTAACCATGAAGTAACAAGCATCGTAAAGCTTCCTACCAGAAGAAGTCTTGCCTCACTACCTCTTTTGCGAAATAAAAACCAAAGAACCCATGGAACAACCGCTAATGCAGATGAAAGCCAAAACTCCCAATGCCATAAGGTATTTTCTTGCCAATACTTTAAATACTCCATTTGAATTTGATGAATTTGATGATAGAATTCTCGTGATTTTTCTATTTTGTCAGTATCAAGTAATGGTTTCATCTAATATAATTCACCTTTCCCTAGTACTTCTTACGCACCATTATGTCCTGTAATTATTATGCTATTCTGCTTCTTAGTTTAAATATTATATTTCACAATTTATGGCTTTATAGATCAAAGAAGCCTTCAGTTTTAGCAATTGTTTGTATCTCTCGTATAGCCTTCATAACTTTCTTAATCGTGCTCGTGCTTGGTGTGTAATCTGGAATAGAATAGCAGAGGATGTAGCAGGATACCAAGACTACATTAAAGAGTTTATTGAGTATGATTTAGCAAACGATATATTAAGCAACAGTAGATTGACTGTAAAGAAGCGAAACATTTATGATATTTATATTAGAATAGAAGAAAGACGACCTAATTAAAACTGGTCGTCTTCTTTTTGTTTCGCATGTTCAATTAATATTAATAATTCATCAATTTCAATCTCCAGTGTCTCACATATCTTACCTATTGTATCTCTTTGATATTGCATAGCCGTATCATTATATAATCTTCTTAATGTTTCGTACTGCAAGCCACTCATCTCTGCAAACTTTCTGATTGAAATGCCACGTTCATCCAGTATGACTTTCAAGTTAGACTTAACCCTTTGACCCATAAACTCACCTCTATACATTTACCAAATAAGTACAAGATGTGGCAACATACAAAAACAAACTATATCAGAGGAGATGTTAATTATGGGGAATTATCGTTTAGTAGGAAAAGTAGCAGGGGAAGTTGGAATCACTATGGAACAGGCTGTGGAATTAGTGGATCGAATTAAAGCAAATAAGCTATACAAGCGTGATAAACAATACGTAGGTAATCCAGTAATTTTGTTAGGCTTCTTATTGACCAAGATTAAGCTAAATGGTCAGTTGAATATTCTTGATGAAGTTTTAGAGGGTAAACATAATGAGGAGTCATTAAGTCATTTAAATAACATGAGCTATAAAACGTATGTGTATTTAACTGCTTAAAGATGAGTTAACGACAAAAAAGAAGTGAAAACACTTCTTTCATGTCTTTTTAAATATTCCATTTAGAGGCGAAAAACTATTATGCTGTCTTCTCACATCCATGTTAGTCATCTGTATATATTTTCTAACCATATTCATGTGACCATGCCCTAATATTTTTTGAAGACTAAAAGGGTCGCCTCCATTCATGATATAGAGCAATGCTCCTGTGTGGCGAAATGTATGTGGAGAAACACGTTTGTTTTTAATCCCAGCTAATTCACCGTAGTAAGTTAATCTTTCTCTAAATGTGGATGCTGATATATTTCTTCCATCATACGTCAGGAAAAGATCATCTGAACCAAAATCAGTTGTTTCTTCAATATAATCAGCTAACAGTTTAATTGTTTTAGAGGAAAGTGGAACAATTCTTGAACGTCTAGTTTTGGTATCAGTAGCTTCAAGTTTTATGAATCCAGAATCAAGATCAACGTTGCTTCTTTTAATTGAAACAAGCTCAGAGATTCTTACCATTGTATCTAAAAGGACTAAGATCATTACCTTATCACGGAAACCTGTATACATTTCTTCATCTATTACTGAGAAGAGTAGTTTTAACTCATTTACAGTTAGAGACTCGATTGTATCTTGAGGGGTCTTCACAGGCTTAAAGCTTTCATGGATAGGATCTTCAATATAATTTTCTAGGTAGCAGAAACGGATAAATGCTCTTAATGTTTGTATTCTAACGTTTACAGTAACAGGAGAGAGTGATTTTTCATTAAGCATATAGCCTATGAAGTTACGGAAAACATCTTTTGTAATCTCGCATCGGTTTAAATCTTTACCAATAAACTCTTTAAAATAATTAAAGTTGTTGTAATAATCACTGATAGTTCTTGGTGCAAGTGCTTCAGACTTTTTAACAATCATAAAAGCATTAAACATCTCATCAAGCGTCATTTCATTCATCGAAGTCTTTGTTGAAGTGGTTTGACTCTTAGTACGTTTGAATTTTCTCAAAGTTGGTTTACTCATAAAAAATAGCCCCCTATTTAAAATATTAGGTGACTACAGGTAAAACTATCAATACGGTCTTATCAAACGGACTGTATCGGTCTTATGTATTTCGTTTAGAAAACCGTGTTGGACTTATCATTTAAATTCAAATAATTCTTCGGTCAATGAATTCTCAAAACCTTTGCTACATTAACTGATTTGGCGGGACTGTGTAGGAATCGAACCTACCGGAGACGGCACGCGCCTCCCAAGCGGTTTTGAAGACCGTGGCGAACACCACAATTTCAAAAAATCCCTATATACCAATGGTTTGACCCCTGTGGATAAACGGTCTTCGCCATTTACTCCACTCGGTTTAATTACTATTCACACGTTTATTATACCTATACAGCAATAGTTTAGCAAGGAAGCACATACACTTAGTAGGTGCATTTTTGCGAGTGAAAAGTTTTGCTGTTTTATTGGAAAGGAAAGTGTTTCACAAACGAACAAGTTAAAATAGAAATGAAACATACGAGTTAGCCAAAAATTGGAGGAAGTATGGTATATATAATATAGGATTTATATTACAGTGTAAGAATTTAAGGGTGTTTGAACAAAATAATGCAATAAAATGTTTAACATTGTAAAAGAAATTCTATATAAATATTTTTGTTATGTGAGAAGGAGAGGTTTAATTATGTTTAAAGAAGAAGATTGGATTTTTAATGAAGAAGATGCCGAAACTGAAGAGAATTACGTTTTCGATGATTATGAGATTACTTCTTCACCTAACGATTTTAATATTTTAACCATTTTCAACTTTTTAGAATCAGGTGTGGTTAAAATACCTTCATTTCAAAGAAATTATGTCTGGGATATCAGCCGAGCATCTAAGCTTATAGAATCATTAGTTATCGGCTTACCAATTCCGCAAATATTTCTATATGAGGAATCACGTAATAAATTCCTAGTAATTGATGGACAACAAAGACTTATGTCTATTTACTATTTTATGAAACAGCGTTTTCCAAGAAAAGACAAGAGGACAGAATTAGGGAATATTTTCGACAAAGAAGGAAAAATACCTGATGAGATATTAGAAAGCTCAGAGTTTTTTAGACCATTCAAGCTGAAATTAGCGGATAACCCAGAAAAACTGAATAAACTAAATAATTTAACGTATGAAACTTTAGGGGATTATAAAACAAATTTTGACCTTCGAACAGTACGAAATATTATCATTAAACAAAATCAACCTGCAAATGATGACTCTTCTATTTATGAAATATTTAACCGTTTAAATTCTGGAGGTCTCAACTTACGTCCACAAGAAATAAGGTCAAGTCTACATTATTCAATATTTGATGACATGCTAAAAAGAATTAATCAAGACGAAAGATGGAGAAGAATCATAAGGCAACCTAATCCAGACTTACGGTTAAAGGATATTGAAATATTATTACGTGGATTTGCAATGTTATATGAAGGAGAAAACTATAAAGCGCCAATGGTAAAATTCCTAAATAAATTTGCAAAAGCGACTCAAAAATTTAAGGATGAACAAGTTGGATATTTAGAAGAGCTTTTTTATTCGTTTCTTAATAGTTGTGAAAATTTAGAGCCGACCGCTTTTTGTTCAAGTAATGGGAAATTCAATATCTCGACGTTCGAAGCAGTGTTCACTGCAACATGTAAGCAATATTTACAAAAAAAATCATATGTAGACCACTATATTGAACATGAACTTGTTCATCAGTTAAAAGAAAATCCAGATTTTATTGAAGCGACCCATTCTGCTACAGCTAGCAAAGAAAATGTAACGATACGGCTAAAAATCGCAGAAGAAATACTCGAACAGAAATAGGGAAGTGTATAGAGTGGATACTATAATAGATATACAGTTCAAGGAAAATGAAGAGGTCTTAAATTTTTTGGAATCGCAGCATGAGATATCTTTTCGGAATGATGTAGATAATAAATTAAAGAAAGTTTTACTTCTGTCTGTTGCGAGTTTTTTTGAAAAAGAAGTAACGGATTTAGTGATGAATTATATATCAAATAAAACAGAAGACAACCATTTAATTGTTTCTTTTGTAAATAATAAAGCTATAAGTAGACAGTACCATACTTATTTTGATTGGAAAGGAAAAAATGCTAATCAATTTTTTGGGCTATTTGGTTCTGATTTTAAAAAGGAAATTGAGAAAGAAATTAAAGAAAAAGAATTAGAAACTGCAGTTAAAGCATTCTTAGAGCTTGGGGGATTAAGAAATAACATGGTTCATCAAAATACAGGAATATATAATATTGAAAAGACAACAAAGGAAATTTATGAATTATATAAAATTGCTTTATCCTTTTTATCCTTTCTAAATGAAAAATTCTCTTGAAACAAATTGAAGTGTAACAGATTCTAGGACATACATCTATGGAAATGGTTAGAGTGTACGTCAACTTGTTTAGTGATGATGAATGGACAAGCATAAAACATTTTCACCTCTAAATAAATTGAATTTCAGAATGTGATTATTTGAAGTAGCTAATCCGTAACTCTGCTCCATCTTTCGGCAATATAAAAATAAAATATAAAAAAAGCCCATTTTCCTAGAATAGATGGGCTTTTTTTATATTTTATTGACAAATGAATAATAGAATGATATAATAAAAAATACCTCTTTATTAATTATTTTTTGCGTAGTTATTCTATCTTATCTTAATAATACACGAAATCAATATCTATTGTCAACAGATTACTAAAAAAGAAGATTTTTTTTAGGGGGTGAAAATAATGAGATAAGACACC
The DNA here is from genome assembly GCF_037027555.1 of Halalkalibacter kiskunsagensis. Taxonomy (NCBI): domain Bacteria; kingdom Bacillati; phylum Bacillota; class Bacilli; order Caryophanales; family Bacillaceae; genus Halalkalibacter; species Halalkalibacter kiskunsagensis. The sequence continues at coordinate 44,210 of NZ_JAXBLX010000020.1, forward strand.
AAAATTTAATATTCCAAATACAAAGTGAGAACAATGAAAATAAACGATAAAGGGGATACGTAACGGTGCAAACAATTACAAGGATGGAAGCAGTTGAACGCTTTGGGAATTATATTTGTAAAAGGCATTTCAAGAAGAATAAATCGATAAATAGCATAGATATTGAGAGAACTCTCATTAGGACTATGCTACAACATTATGAAAGTGTTGAAAGAGCAGGTTATAGCAAGAATACATACTATATTCTGGGTGATGTGCGACCAGAACCGATTGAATATTATCAAGTAGATATAGGAGCAATCTTAAAGGCTACTAAAAATAGAAGCAGAACCTATCCAGAAGCGTTTTACAAAAATGATACTTGTACTATTTATAGTGCAATTAATACAGTTGCCAATAAAATTTATGTGGGAAGCACTAAGAGACAACTAGCACGAAGAATTAGTGAACATAAATCACACGCTTATAGCAAAAATAGCCTTAACTATAATACAGATATTTCAAAAGCGATAAGAAAGTATGGATTCGATGCTTTTATATGGGAACATATTCAACATTGGGATGATGAGGAAACATTAAAAGATGCTGAGGATTTGTGGATTATAAATTGCAAATCAATTCAAAAGGGGTATAATTCCAGATTCAATAACATTAAATTCGATGTTAAAGAACTAAAAGCACAGAATATCTAATTTTAATACCTTAGTAACCTTAGTATGTTGCAAAATTTAAATAAGCCGTTTTGGTACTTTTTCGGCTAGGCTTTAACAAGCGGTTTCTGCTTGTTAAAGGATGGTGGTAAAAAGTACATAGTAAAAAGGATGATTTAATGCACTTATATATATTCTTTTTTAAGGGATAGAGCTTGAAACCGTTGGTACATAAGGGTTTATTTTGAGGTTTTGCACTATATTGAAATATGCATGAGGTAAAAAAGGGGAATTAATCAAATGAACTACTATACAGAGGAAGAGTTGAAAAGAAATCTACAATTCAATGAAAGGGAAGTAACAGTACCATTGCCAAACAGCATTTTTGAAATGCTTGCAACAAATGAAAAATTATTAGAAGCGAAGGCCCCTCACACAGCAGTAGCATATACATACATATTTATTGTAACATGGCTTTACAGATTTGCAAAGTATGGAACGTTGGAGCATGAAGAGTGTGATGTGAAAGCAATAAAAAAGATTTTGGGCTACTCATCAATCACTAAAGACCTTGATTATATTGTTAAAAAGAATGGTGTGTTAGAGCAAATAGGTCTTATCAAAACAGTGTCATTTAAACAAGCACCAATTAGTTGGCATTGGGATAAAGAAAATAATGTGTTTGATGGCTTCACCACATATGATGAAGAACAAAGTGAAAGGTTTCCAGAAGATATTCAATGGCTAAAAGATAGGGGTATTATTGAGACAACTATTAGAAACAAGAAAATTAAATATCCAATCTTCGCAGTAGATGACTTAGAGGAAGAAGTTTACGGTACATTCTGGAATCCAGATAACACTCACATGATTCCATTTAAAGTATTCTTAAAGTGCATGACTAATGAGAAACTAGGTTGCACAGCATTTATGATTTATGGATACTTACATAGTCGTTGCGGGATGAATGGTGGAAGTATTGGAGTATCAATTGAAACTATTTCAGCACGTACAGGTATTAGAGAATCTTCAAGAGACAGAGCATTAGATGCACTTAAAAAATACAATCTTATCAAATGTCATGCAGAAGATTTTATAGTTGGAAAAGGAGATTTAGAAACACCTGCAAATACATATGAAACGGTTGTAAATGCCAACTTATTTAACGATGAACCACAATATTATCGGAATCGTACTGTAATGTCATTAGAGCAATACGAAAAGCATCAAGAAGTGATAGAAGCTTTTAATAACTCCCCATTATAATTTTGTATTCTAAGAGTAATTGTAAAAGGTTATGGATTGAATGTATTAATATATATTATATATTTGACACTACGTATGAAACCATCAAATGATTATAATTTATGTATTACCTACACTCAATTGATAACCTTTTACCAAATCCAATTGAAGTATGCGCTTTATCTTTATGAAAAGCTTTCTATAATGGAAAAACGACCTTACGGTCGACCTAGGTATAGAAGCTATTAACTAAGGGTAAAACGCGATAACCACATCAATGGGAGGTTTAACTCATAACCCGAAATAGAAGAGGTTACACGTAAATTAAAAAGCCAGAATGAAAAGAGATAGAGAAGCTGATCTAGTCTTAATAGATGAATAAAGTTCATGGCAATGGATCAACAAGAAGATAACATGTTCTTTCATTTAATTAATGACTTATATATTTTTGGGAAGGAGTGTTTCAAAATAATTTTTCAGTCTACTTAACGGTCACGCAATCCCGCAGTTTCTGTTAATCTAATTATGTAAATAAATTAATTGTTCCATCTTCTTTTAAGTCTGAAAGATAGATTATTAAGTCATCCTCTGTTAGTCCAATAGCCTTAATTAATGAATTTAGGTATTTTTTCTTTGTGTCATTGTTAGAACTTGTGTTGATATAATAGCCGGTATCTAATAATTGATGACTAGCCCCGGTAGGATTTTTTGAAACATAGTTAATTCCTATTAAGTCTGGGCTATTAATAGCTTCCATAAACAATTCGGGGTCTAATTTATAAATTTCTGAAAGTACACTCACATATAAATCTGTCATACTTCTAACAAGATGTTTTTCATCCATGAAAGAAAAATATTTTGGCTTAACTTCTTTCCATTCATCATCGAAATCTAGAATCATGTTATAATTTTCTTCAATTGTTTGAACTTGTGGGAAGATCCAGATATTTTTAGCGAGAGCATATAACCTATTCGCTCTTTTTAATATTTCTTCCTCATTCCATGTATCTAAATTAATCAAGTCACTGTTAAGTCTACAAGGACTATCTCTAAAGCCTTTGTTCATATCTCTTTTTTCTGTAAAAAATTTATTACCCATCTCCCCGTTAAACCTTGTCAATGTTAGGTTTCCAATAGTATGAAGATATTTATTGTGTACTTGTTCCCAATTATTACCCAGAGCATTAACCCATTTTGCAGAAAGATTATTTGTTTGTGGTAAAATATGTTCTATGCTAAATTCTTCAATGTTTAAAATTACTTTATTATCAGTATTAATTAGTTTGTCTAGTAGGTATTTACATAGTTTCAAAGTGTAAATGTCCTTACTTAAAAAACTAGCTTTAAACTCATCATCGTTAGGAAATCTTTGAACACCTCTTTTATTTGCTAATATTCTCTCAACAGATGTTATATGGTCTTTGGTACTATTGTCTTTGATTAGACTTGTAGTTATTTTACTTAGAGAGTTTGGAGGTAAACCAACAATTACTCTTCGCACAATACAGCTTTCTAGCAATTTTAGTATGTAAATAAAGGCCGCTTCAGTTAACGATCCGTTGTCGTAATCTACATATAACTCCAAAATGAATGGATATACAACTTTTACATCTAATTTAATAAAATCAATAAGGTGACTGTTAATGTTAGGGTTAGCTTCTTTTTTATGAACTATTTTCTCATACAATGTTGAATAATAGTACATATCTTTCACTAATTCTTCTACGGATTTATTCGTTCTATTATAGGTAACATAAAAAAATTTCTTAAACTCATCATAAACATTATTTTTATTTGGATATTTTTTAAGTTTTATAATCAGATAATCTCTAATAAAATCTGATAAGGTCTCTTTTAGTGATTGTTCCATGGGGTACCAATATGAGTTGTATATTTCCTTTTGGAAGTTATCAACTAAATCCATTAATAAAAAATTTCTGATTAAATCTGCCTGCTCGAGTTTCACTCCTGTTGAATTTAAACTCTCAAAAATGAGCTGAGGGTCATCCTTTGTTCTTATAAGAGAAACAGAAACAATAAGTAACTTGCCAATTCCTTCAAATAACGAATCAATATTTAATTCTTTATTTTTAATTTCATTATAAAAATAATCAAAGTTATTGTATATATTCTGATTATTATTAGTAATGGGTAATTCTTTAACTAATCTATCGTAAAAATCTTTATCATGTTTTGTTAAATCTAATTTTGAAAGAAAGTCTTCAGGTCGGTTAGTTTCATCCTCATCAATAACTAGATATTTCTTTAACAGTTTTGTAGGTGTCGTTTTATACTTTTTTGGATTCTCTTTTAAATATTTGACCATTGCCATTAATAAAAGCGAAATTGTCGTAAGTCTTTGTTGTCCATCAATAATCGTTAATTTGTTTACTTGTGTAGCTTGATAATGTTCATCTGTAATATAAACAATTGAACCTAAAAAATGTGTTTTATTTTGTGGGAATCCTGCATTAATAACATCAGATAATAGTTTTTTACAATTTAATCTAGTCCATTTATAAGTTCTTTGATAAACAGGTATTACAAATTGATGATTCGCAGACTCGAGGAACTTTAGTATATTACTGCCTATGGCTTCCATTAATTCACCTCGTTTTTTATATTTATTGTAACATATTGTTTTTATTAACAGTTATTAAAATAAATGTGAATAATTCGTTGCTAGAAAGGTAAATAAGTGGTTAATAGGAAAGAAAAAAGATTAGTTTATTTAAAGGGTATTCTATTATTAGAATAAATAATACTATATAACCCATTGAAATTTTTAAAAGTGGCTGAGTCGAGACAGATTCAGTATGTATGATAAAAAGCAAGTAAGTGGTAATTATACTGATGTAATCTCAGAGTTTAAGGAGGTTGGTAATTATACTGAGACATGGGTGAAGCTACAAAAATTCTATAATCAAAACAGTAGAAAATGCAATTTAAGGTTCATGGTGCTAAAACCCCTTATTATAAGAGTTTTAGTTGATAAAACAGGATTTTTATTAATTTATTTAGTTTTTAGTGTTACAGCTCCACAGTTTTGTTAAATATATTAGACCGTACGAAATTTGAGTTAAGTAGTGTCAATAGAGATACTTTTACGTACGTTTTTATTAAATCAAAACCAAGAATCCCTAATTTTAATTAAGGGTTTCTTTATGTTTAATTAGCTACAAAGAATAAAAGTATTATTTACACTTAATACCGATAGACTACACTTTAACGGTAATGAACAGATAGAAAAAGAATCCTAAGTATATCAAGGCTTTCAAGAAACAGTTTTATTACCGTTTGACTATTACCGTAATTAAAGGTAAAATATGATTAAAGATGATAATAATGGAGTGGTTTAAATGAAAACTGTTGGTTATATCCGTGTAAGTAGTGAAGGACAAAATATCGCCCGACAAAAGAAGTCATTGAAAGAAGCAGGATGCACAGACTTTTATATTGAAAAGTTAAGTGGTGCTTCAATGGAGCGACCAGAATTACATAGAATGTTAGATGAACTTGAAGAGGGTGATATGGTGGTTATTCATGAAATGAGCCGCTTATCTCGTTCAACTAAAGACTTATTAACAATTGTTGAAATAATTCAGAGTAAGGGTGCAGGATTGAAGTCTATCACTGATAAATGGTTAGACCTCACGGATGATAACCCTATGAGTGAACTTCTATTTACTATCTTTTCAGGTCTTGCACAGTTTGAACGTAAAATGATAAAGCAACGACAAAAAGAAGGTATTGAGATAGCTAAGACTGAAGGTAAATTTAAAGGACGTAAAACGAAGTTAGTTGAAGGTGGCAAAGAAGAACAACGAATGAAAGCGATAATCGAAGCCTATAGGCAGGGGAAATCTATAAATGATATACGGACAACCTTTAAAGTAGGTACAGGGACTATATATAGATTGTTAGAGAGGGAGGGAATTAAGTAAGGAAAAAGGTACTAAAAGGATGTCTTCTTTCTTTTTAGGTGCGCGGGTACTTATGACCAAAAACAAAGGTTTAAAATTATAAATATGTTTTAGCTCTACCGATCCTGCAATAAGAACAAAAATACAGTTTATAACCCTAGTGCCAAAAGAGGAGGTTATAGTTTGATTGATGAATATATAGCAAAATTGATAAGATTAACTATCAAAAAAGAAATAGAAAAGATAAAAATATTACTCGGACAGATACCATTTACTAAAAAGGGGATGGTTTTTGAAGAATATCTCAAGGAATTATATAGAGGCAATGGATGGCTAGCTGTTAGAAATGGTTCTAAGAATGATGCAGGAGCAGATATTCTTTTATATCATCCCCAAACTCCAGATACTATCTCAATTATAGTTCAAGCTAAAAATCATGCAAGGCGTCTAACATTTGATGATACAAAGAGCGAATTAATTAAATTTGAGGAAAAATCAAAATTAAAGCATAAGTGTAATAGTTACATATTGGTATCAGTTGAAGGGTTTGTTAAGGAAACAAAAAAATTAGCTGAATTTAATATGCGTTTAGAAAATTGGGACTATGTAGAAGAATTAATTGATAAATATAGTAGTTCCAAGAGAACAAGTGAACCAGAGATTGAGCTATTAGCTCACAATAAAAGAGCGTATGCTAATACTAAAAAACTCTTTAAAGATTCCAATAAAGTAGCTGTTCTTCATGCTACAGGAACGGGTAAAAGTTATATTATTATTAAGTTCTTGTCGGATTATATAAATAAAAGATGTTTAGTTCTGGCACCCTCTAAATATATTCTTAATCAATTAAAATCAAAATTCAGTTGGTCATTTCAAGATACAAAATTAATGACATATGCTAAACTTGCAAAACTTTCTGAATTAGAAATAGAAGAATTTAATTTTGATTTTATAGTTTTAGACGAATTTCATAGGTGTGGTGCTAAAGAATGGGGCAATGGTGTTCAAAAATTATTAAATAATAATTATAATTCGTTACTATTAGGTACAACAGCAACTCCAATAAGGTATTTAGATGATAACAAAGATATGTCTGATGAATTATTTCAAGGTAATGTATCATCTAGTTTAAGTTTAGCCGATGCAATAGCAAAAAATATTTTACCCATGCCTACATATGTTACTGCACTTTATACTATTGAAAATGAACTGAATAAACTACAAGATAAGATTACTCGTAGTGATGATTCAGAAAATGCTAATTTCTTATCTCGGTTGTTAGAATATAAAAAAAATTGGGAGAAAAGCAGAGGTATTCCAAAAATACTAAACAAATATATTAAGAAGGATAATAATAAATTTATTGTCTTTTGCGAAAATAAAAAACATCTAAGTAATATGGAATGGTTAGTAAAAATGTGGTTTACGATGGCAATACCAGATATAAGGGTAAGAGAATATAGAGTAGTAAGTGGCGATAAGCAAAGTGATAATGAATTAATCAACTTTAGGTCGGCGAGTAACAAAAATGAAATACACTTACTATTTTCTATAGATATGTTAAATGAAGGTTTGCATATTGATGATATATCGGGTGTAATACTACTCCGAAATACTACTTCCCCTAGGGTGTTCTATCAGCAAATAGGTAGAGTGTTACAAACAGGAAGCATAGATAAAAAACCACTCATTTTTGATTTTGTTAATAACTTTAATAACATATGTGCTGATGACTTTATTTTAGATTTGAAAAAATCTAGAGAACTTGAAAGAAAAAAGAGAAATACTGTAGGATTAGAAGAGGATTTCCCAAAATTTACAATATTTGATGAGACGAAAGAGGAATTAGATTTTTTTAAAGAGATTGAATTAAAGTTAAACAACGCGTGGGAATACAGATATGAACAACTTAAAGAGTATCACAAAAAAAATGGTAACTGTATGGTAAAACGTAACTATGAAAATAAGTCACTTGCATATTGGGTTGTAACGCAAAGAAAGTTGTATAAAAAAGGGCTATTAGAAAAAGAGCGAATAGATAAATTAATTGAACTTAATTTTGAATGGGGATCAGATGAACAATGGTTATTAAGGTTTAAAGAATTAGAAAATTATTATGAAGAGTTTGGCACAGCTAATGTCCCTAGAAGGTATAAAGTAAATAATTTTGCCTTAGGACCATGGGCAGTTACGACGAGAAATTTATATAAAAAAGGGGAATTATCAAAAGAACAAATTGGTTTATTAGAGGGCATTGGATTTAAATGGGATATGCGTTCACAAAATTGGAATGATATGTATGAGCAGTTGATAGAATTTAAAAAAGAGTACGGAAATTGTGATGTTTCAAGAAAGATTCATAGAGATAATTTGAAACTTGCTAATTGGGTAGGGAAACAAAGACAGCTTTTTAAGCAAGGTAAGTTATCAGAAGGAAGAATAGAAAGACTGAATGAGATTGGTTTCAAATTCGAGTTTCAAGATTATAGAAATCGCAAATGAAAATATGGCATAGAATATTTTTTGAATACACTTTTTGGCACACTTATAAGGTAAAGAGTGTCTCTGATTTATAGTGATGGTGGCTTATAACCATATTTAGAACTTTATTTAATGATATAAGCTTTGCTCTTTAGCTCCTTCAATTAAGGGGTGAATACATACAGTGTAGAACATAAGAAAAGGCCCTTAATAGACAGTGTTTTATTGTGCACTTATCTTATTTTATTGATATAATCCTTACAATCTGCTTTATTATCAGTTGTTTTTAATATCAAAATTAACAGGTCGTATGACATTATTTTAAGATATGCTTGATAAATCGCATAATACCAATGGTTGAGGGTTTAGACACTCTAGTTTGACTCCAAATTGTGTTACTTATACTGATACATGCAAGATTAAAGGTGGGTTCATTTTTCATGAATCCACCTTAATATTTTTCCCTCGCCTACTTATACACGCTTTTCAAAGCGGAAAAAGAGTTGTGACGTTTTTTAATATCTGTATTAGCCATTTGTACGTAATGTTGCGTCATAGAAATGGTTGTATGACCAAGAATTTCTTTAAGGGAAAAGGGGTCACCACCATTGATTGTGTAAAGCACAGCCCCAGAATGTCTCCATGTATGAGGACTAACGGATTTTTTTATTCCTGCCGATTCACCATAGACCGCTAATAATTTACGTAATGTGTTTGATTGAATTTGTTCACCATCATAAGTCAGAAACAATAATTCATTCTCGAAGTCATCTGTTTCTTCAATGTACTCTTTCAGTAATTTAACAGTACGAGTAGAGATAGGTACAATACGGTCTGTTCTCGTTTTCGTTTGATCTGCTTCAAGTTTAATTATTCCTTCTTTTAGGTTCACATTGGTACGTTTCATAGAAAGTAATTCAGACGATCTGACCATTGTATCTAATAGAGTGAATAACATGGTTTTATCACGGAAACCTGCGTACATGGAATCGTCAATTTGATTAAATACAAGTTTCATTTCAGCAGGGGTAAGGACATTAATTTCCTTCTTAGGTGCTTTGATTGGTTTGAATCGTTCGTGAATGGCTTCTTCAATATAGCCTTGTTCATAAGAGTAACGGATAAATGCTCTCATAGTCCGTACACGAATATTTACAGTAGATGGTTTTAATTTAAGTGACTTTAACATGAAATTACGGTATTCAAGGAAAATGTCAGTGGTAATATCTTCATTTGGAATATCGACTTCTATAAAATCAATGAAATAGTTAAAGTGTGTTTCATAATCCTCCAAAGTACGTGGTGATAGTCCTTCTGATGACTTGAAAATAAAGAAGCGTTCAAACATTTCTGTAAGAGTAAAGTTAGTCCGAGTGATACGTGGTGTGTCTTTTTTGATAGGTCCTGTACGTCTGCCCTTTTTAACTGTTTTACGTTCATTAAACATAAAAAAACCTCCACAAATTGTATTGTGAAAGCAATTAAACGTCTATGTATTCCACTCGGTCATATAGACTCGGTCTCCCACGGTCTACATGATTTTTACGTTTAGTCCGTGTGGTATGGAATTAGGGTCAATTTTAAAAAACCATTGCTACATTAACTAATTTGGCGGGACTGTGTAGGAATCGAACCTACCGGAGACGGCACGCGCCTCCCAAGCGGTTTTGAAGACCGTGGCGAACACCAGTGTCACAGCCAGCCCCATTGAATATTGATTTATCAACTTTTTTGTAAGTAGCGTACGGTTGTCTCTACGCACGCTACTTATTATGCACGACCAAGTTATTTCCGTCAAGTAATAGCAAAAAGCTTATAAAATAAGAGTTTTTATATAACGTTATAGCTATTATCCAAAAGTCTTAGACCTAGTAAAATAGCAATATCCCGACTTGCAGAAGGGTTTAAAATAGGAAAATAATTTCTCATAGTTGGAACACATTGACAATTAAATTGGCATTAACTAGAATCAGAGTAAATTGAAAGTAAAAAAGAAGTGTTTTTGCACTGGGTCATTATGACTATTTTTCTGAAGGCAAGATATTTTAGGTTGTTATATGATCTAACTGTCAAACCAATGAACTACCTATGCTTGTATCAGCTATATTAATCTATTTATTGTAAAAAATTATTTGATCAAAAAAGACAATTTTTAGGAGAGTACATATTTTGAAAAAAGCTATTGCATTGTTTTCACTTGCGGCAATCATTGCGTATGTTTCATTATACGTTTTGAACAATGATAAGAAAAATGAACAAATTGCAGATTTTGATGCTGGAGAAGAACAAGTAGAAGGTGTTGAGGTTATCGTCGTTGCTAGTGAAGACGACGAAGAAACTGAACAGGTTGAAACCACCGCTGCTGTACACGAAGTGATCAGTCAGGCACATGAAACATTGAATAATATAACTGGGTGGGATAACCACAACAAATATAAAGATAGTACAAGCGACGAATGGAAAGGAATTACCCAATCCCTGCATTCACATGCAGACCGTATTGAAGCGGCTTCTGATTTAATAGAAGGCGACTTGAAAGAAGACCTTGAGGATTTTGTTATGATCACAAGATATGCAGCTGACAGTCACGACCATTCGGCACTTCTTTATTCGCACCGAATTATTCACGATGTTGACACGGTTTACAACGACAAAGAAAAATCAACGTTTAATGCTTCCCGGTTATCCAATTGGGGAGGTTCGGCAAAACGAACGATTGAACGATTACTTGGGGAGACGGGAAGCGACGAATAATATCGTCTTTCCTTTTTTTATTGGGGAGAAGATCATAGAACGATATGTGTAGGTTTGTTGCATGACCTTGCTTTTTTCCGTTCATTCACTTTTTTCAAAGAACATGAATATTATATTTTAGTACTACAAAAAATGAATGAGAGCCAACTCTTTCGTATCTCATTAAAATTTCATATACCAAAGTTAATTGGAAAATGTTGTTGACACTCCTTCTAAAAGCGCTTACACTGAATCTAGTTATTAGATATTAGAGTAGAAATTTGAAAGAGTTGTTGCTTGTGGCATTGAGTAAAGATAATCGTATTGGTCGACACGCGGTTCTTCTGTTACTTTCTGACGATTCAGCTGGACAGCTAGCAAAGCTAGAGCAGTCGAATTGGATGGGGTGTACCGGAAAAGTCGGTTCGATGGAAGCACATAAAGTAGTGGCAGCAATAGAAACTGCGGCTAAGAAAAATGGGATAATAAAGTCAGACGTATATCGTGAATCTCATGCGTTGTATCATGCTATCATTGAGGCGTTACATGGTGTAACAAGGGGCCAAGTTCAGTTAGGGTCAGTCCTTAGGACAGTTGGCTTAACCTTTGCCGTATTACGTGGCAATCCATATGATAACGAGCAAGAGGGAGATTGGCTTGCGGTTTCCTTGTACGGGACGATCGGCGCACCAGTAAAGGGATCTGAGCATGAAACGATTGGTTTAGGAATTAATCACATATAAACTGCCCATAGTATTTTAGTTAATAGGGGGCTATATCTTGAAATCTTCTTTGGATTTCAATGATATAGCCCCCTTTTCTATTGCTCCTTTACTTAACTAAAGAATCTGAAGGGAGAGAAAAGCATGGTTACATTAAATGGTCAAACGCTAACATTTGCTGAAGTGCGTCGCGTTCTTTTTGATGGGGAAAAAGTGACGTATACAGATGAGAGCATGAAAAAAGTGAAAGAAAGTCGTAAAGCGGTTGAGAAAATCGTTGATGAGGAACGGATTGTATATGGGATTACAACGGGATTCGGGAAGTTTAGTGATGTCTATATTGGCAAAGACGATGTAGAGGCATTGCAATTAAACTTAATTCGCTCACATGCTTGTGGAATTGGCGAGCCGTTTCCAGAGGTTGTCTCACGTGCCATGGTACTTTTACGCGCGAATGCCTTGTTAAAAGGCTATTCTGGTGTTCGGCCGGTTGTGATTGAGAGATTGTTAGATTTAGTAAATGCAAATATTCACCCTGTCATTCCGCAGCAAGGATCACTTGGAGCAAGTGGTGATTTAGCGCCGCTTTCGCATTTGGCACTTGTCATAATTGGCGAAGGAGAAGTTTTTTATAAAGGAGAAAGAGTACCGGCTATTGACGCTTTGACGAAGGAAGGAATTTTCCCGATTACATTAACGGCTAAAGAAGGCTTGGCGCTCATTAATGGAACGCAAGCGATGACGGCCATGGGAGTAGTTGCGTATGTTGAAGCAGAGAAGCTCGCTCATCAATCGGAAGTAATTGCTTCTATGACAATCGAAGGATTACGTGGCATTATTGATGCATTTGATGAAGACATTCATCTTGCCAGAGGCTACAAAGAGCAAGTAGATGTAGCGGAGCGAATTCGAACGTATTTAGCGGATAGTCAGTTAACGACAAAGCAAGGAGAAATTCGAGTTCAAGATGCTTATTCGATTCGCTGCATTCCACAAGTGCACGGGGCAACGTGGCAAACACTGAATTATGTCAAAGAAAAATTAGAAATTGAAATGAATGCGGCGACGGATAATCCACTTATTTTTGATAATGGTGAAAAAGTATTATCCGGTGGAAATTTCCATGGACAACCAATTGCGTTTGCTATGGATTTTCTAGCGATTGCGATGGCAGAGCTTGCAAATATTTCCGAGCGACGGATTGAGCGTTTAGTGAATCCGCAATTAAATGATTTGCCACCGTTTTTAAGTCCTGAGCCAGGGTTACAATCAGGTGCAATGATTATGCAGTATGCTGCAGCATCACTTGTTTCAGAAAATAAAACATTGGCTCATCCAGCAAGTGTTGACTCGATTCCTTCGTCTGCGAATCAAGAAGATCATGTCAGCATGGGGACAATTGGATCAAGGCATGCCTATCAAGTTATTACAAATGTTCGTAGAGTATTAGCGATTGAAGCGATTTGTGCAATGCAAGCAGCAGAATGTAGAGGAACAGAAAAAATGGCACAAGTCACGAATCAATTTTTTACAAAAGGCAGAGAATTGGTACCAACAATCAGTAAAGATCGTGTGTTCTCAAAAGATATTGAGGCGATGAATGATTGGTTAAAAGCAGGATCATTTCAATTTACGAAGAAAACGACAAACATTCATTCATAACATAAAGGAGAGGGTATTATGACAACTCAAAAGCGAATCATTCAAGCAAAAACGGGTGTAGAAAAAGAATGCAAAGGCTGGGAGCAAGAAGCTGTCTTACGCATGCTTTATAACAACTTGGACCCAGAGGTTGCTGAGAAGCCTGAGGATTTAATTGTGTATGGAGGTATTGGCAAAGCGGCGAGAAACTGGGAATCTTTTGACGCAATTGTTCATTCATTAAAAAGTCTAGAGGCTAATGAAACGTTGTTGATACAGTCAGGGAAACCAGTCGGAATGTTTAAAACACATCCGGCAGCACCAAGAGTCTTGCTTTCAAACTCTGTATTAGTTCCAAAATGGGCCAACTGGGATCATTTTAACAAGCTTGAAAAAGAAGGTTTAATGATGTACGGACAAATGACTGCAGGTAGCTGGATCTACATTGGGACGCAAGGGATTTTACAAGGAACGTATGAAACATTTGCAGAGATTGCTAGGCAGCAATTTGGTAATAGTTTAAAAGGTACATTAACGTTAACTGCCGGTCTAGGGGGCATGGGTGGAGCTCAGCCATTAGCGGTGACAATGAATGATGGCGTTGTGATAGCTGTTGATGTGGATGAGTCGAGAATCCAAAAACGAATCGAAACGAAATATTGTGATAAGATGACGAGTTCATTGGATGAAGCGCTTGAATGGGCACTAGAGGCAAAAGAAAATGGAGAGCCACTTTCAATTGGTTTAGTAGGGAATGCTGCAGCCGTTCATCACGAGATGATCGCTCGCAATGTTCATATTGATATTGTCACCGATCAAACGTCTGCTCATGACCCGCTAAATGGCTACGTGCCTGAAGGATTTTCTCTAGCTGAAGCTACTCTTCTTCGTGAAACGGATGCGACTAGATACGTTCAATTAGCAAACGCAAGTATGAGAAAACACGTAGAAGCAATGCTTGAACTGCAAAAGCGAGGCTCGATCGTGTTTGACTACGGAAATAATATTCGACAAGTGGCACAAGACGAAGGCTTAGAAAATGCTTTTGACTTTCCAGGTTTTGTTCCAGCGTACATTCGTCCATTATTCTGCGAAGGAAAAGGACCGTTTCGTTGGGTCGCGTTATCTGGTGATCCAGAAGATATTTATCGCACGGATCAATTGATTAAAGAGTTATTTCCTGAAAATGAAGCATTATGTCGCTGGATTGATATGGCACAAGAGAAAGTTGCCTTCCAAGGCCTTCCATCTCGTATTTGCTGGCTAGGCTACGGGGAGCGCAAGAAAATGGGGCTTGCGATCAATGAGCTTGTTCGTAATGGCGAGTTAAAAGCACCCGTTGTTATTGGACGCGATCATTTAGATTGTGGGTCGGTTGCTTCACCGAATCGAGAAACAGAAGCGATGTTAGACGGTAGTGATGCAGTTGGGGATTGGGCAATCTTGAATGCATTAATCAACACATCTGCAGGTGCAAGCTGGGTATCGGTTCACCATGGTGGTGGTGTAGGAATGGGCTACTCCTTACATGCTGGGATGGTTGTCGTTGCAGATGGAACGGATTTAGCAGAGGAGCGACTGGAGCGCGTTCTTACAACAGATCCTGGTATGGGTGTCATCCGGCATGCTGATGCAGGATATGAGCTTGCGAAAGATGTAGCGAAAGAGAAAAATGTCGTTATTCCGATGGATGAAAACAAGTAAGAAAGAGGAGGAATTGTGTTGACACAACGTGTTGATTTACTACTTACGAATATCGGACAATTGCTAACGATGGAATCAGATGGGCCTAGAGCCGGGAAAGACATGCAGCAATTACCGATGCTTGAAGAGGCTGTTGTCGGGATCAAAGATGGCAAGGTTACCTATATCGGGGAAACGACAGAAGGAATTCAAGCTGATGACATCATTGATTGTCAAGGAAAGCTTGTTACACCAGGACTTGTTGATCCACATACCCATGTCGTATTTGGAGGTTCGCGTGAGCATGAGATGGCATTAAAGCAACAAGGTGTTCCGTACCTTGAGATTTTAAAGCAAGGTGGTGGCATACTTTCTACGGTTGAACAGACGCGGGTAGCATCAGAGGATCACTTGTTTGAAAAAGCGAGTTTTCACCTTGATCGGATGCTTTCTTACGGGGTGACAACGGTTGAGGCGAAAAGTGGATACGGCTTAGATGTTGAAACGGAGGTAAAGCAATTAAAGGTAGCAAAACGACTACAGGAAAGTCATGCAATGGATCTTGTTTCTACTTTCTTAGGAGCGCACGCAATTCCACATGAATTTAAAGAAGATCCACAAGCGTTTTTAGATGAAATGCTAGGGATGCTCGATTTGATCAAATTAGAAGAACTGGCTGAATTTGTTGATATTTTTACCGAGACGGGTGTGTTTACAGTTGAGCAGTCTCGTGATTTCTTATCAAAAGCGAAAGAAAAAGGATTTGGATTAAAAATTCATGCAGATGAAATCGATCCTTTAGGTGGAACGGAATTAGCTGCCGATTTAGGAGCGATTTCAGCAGATCATTTGGTTGGGGCATCCGATGAAGGCATCAAAAAGCTTGCACAATCAGGGACCATCGCTGTCCTATTACCTGGGACAACGTTTTATCTAGGCAAAGAAACATTCGCTAGGGCACGAAAAATGATCGATGAAGGAGTTACCGTCGCCCTTGCAACAGACTTTAATCCAGGAAGTTGTCCGACAGAGAACATCCAACTGATCATGACTTTTGCTGCCCTACGGTTAAAGATGACGCCAGAAGAAATCTGGAATGCGATGACAGTAAATGCTTCTTATGCGATTGGGCGCGGAGAACAAGCTGGACAGCTCGCTGTTGGACGCAAAGCAGATGTTGTCATTTGGGATGCACCAAACTACTTTTACCTCCCTTATCATTACGGGGTTAATCACGTCAATACGGTCATTAAGAACGGTCTAATCGTTTCAAAGAGGAGGGATATCGTTGACACAGTTTCCTTATCTTCAAAAAGCTAATCGTTCTTTTGTTGATCGAGAGGTAACAAAGGTAGGAGATATTATTCATGAATGGAACGCAAGTAACATAAGAGGGGTTGGGCTACTAGGAGCCCCCCTCTCCAAATCATCCATTAGTCATTCGGGAGCTTGTTTTGCCCCGGGGACCATTCGAAAGGCATTATCAGGCTTTTCAACATACGCAATAGAAGATGGTATTGACTTAGCGGAATGGGACATTCAAGATTTAGGCGATATTACGATGCATGTTACGGATATTACCGAGTCCCAGAATCGTGTCTATAAGACGGTTGCAAGCTTGCTTAAAGAAAATCCTACATGGCTCCCGATTATTCTTGGAGGAGATAATTCGATCACATATCCAACTGTTAAAGGATTTTCTAAGGCAAAAGGCAACGTTGGAGTCATACAATTTGATGCACATCATGATGTACGGAATTTGATGGACGGTGGTCCAAGCAATGGGACGCAATTTCGAAGCTTATTAGAGACAGAGACCATTGAGGGAAAGAATCTCATTCAAGTTGGGATTCGTAATTTTTCTAATAGTAAACCATATCATGATTATGTGAACAAAAAAGATGTAACGATATATACAATGAAAGATGTTCGGAATAAGAAGATGGTAGACATTATGAAAGAATCAATTCACACATTAAAACCTCGAGTAGAATCAATCTACATTTCGGTAGATATGGATGTTGTTGATCAATCCCAAGCACCTGGATGTTCGGCAATTGGGCCAGGAGGGATGGATGCGGTTGATTTGTTTGAAGCGATCACGTATTTAGGCGAACAACCGATGGTGGAAGGTCTCGAAATTGTTGAAGTGGACCCGACTGTTGACTTTCGCGATATGACGAGTCGAGTAGCCGCGCATGTTATTTTACATTTTTTGAAGGGGAAACAAAAAGGGGGACTATCGTTTGATTAATGCTGTACTCATTTCTGTTGTTGTCATGGTTGTGTTAAGTCTTTTGCGAGTGAATGTTGTATTGGCGATTTTATTTGCGGCATTAACTGCTGGACTCGTATCAGGGCAATCTCTCGTTGAAACGATTGATATGCTCGTGTCTGGAATGGGAGGGCAAGCGAACACAGCACTTAGTTATATTTTACTTGGAGCGTTCGCTGTTATGATCGGATATTCAGGAATCACTGGATTTTTAGTGCGGCATTTAATTAATGCTTTAAAAGGGAAAAAGGCGTTTTTGTTGTTAACAATTGCGGGAGTGGCATGCTTATCACAGAATGTCGTTCCCGTACATATTGCGTTTATTCCTATTTTAATTCCGCCTCTTCTACACTTATTTGATCGAATGAAGCTAGATCGTAGGGCTGTGGCAACATCGTTAACATTTGGATTAAAAGCTCCGTATGTCATGATTCCTGCTGGGTTTGGTTTGATTTTTCATGGAATAATTGCAGATGAAATGACATTAAATGGGATGCCAATTGGAGTCTCGCAAATTCCACTCGCTATGCTTTTACCAGGAATCGGTATGGTGATTGGCTTGCTCATAGCGATTTTTATTACATATCGAAAAGATCGTATTGTGAACACAAAATTGGATGAATCATCTGAGATTGCGGCAACAGTAGAAGATGGATTCGCGTTTTCTAAGCAGCATATGTTTACGATTATCGCCATTATCGCAGCACTTGCTGTTCAGCTCCTTTTTAGTTCTTTAATTTTGGGAGCGCTTACAGGTGTGGTCATTATGTTTGCCTTACAAGTCGTTCCTTTTAAAGAAGGAGATCGAGTTGTCAATGATGGTATAAAAATGATGGGAATGATCGCGTTTGTCATGTTGATCGCATCCGGTTATGCCACAATTTTAAAAGAAACGGGCTCGATTGACAGCTTAGTTAAAGCAACGACAAATATAGTAGGAGACAGTATGTTATTTGCTGCTGTTGGGATGTTGCTTGTCGGGATGATTATTACAATGGGGATCGGTTCATCATTTGGTACCCTACCAATTTTAGCTGCATTATTTGTCCCTTTGTGCGCGGCGATTGGATTTTCTCCTTTGGCAACAGCTGCTTTAATTGGAACGGCTGGGGCAATCGGAGATGCTGGGTCGCCTGCATCTGATAGTACACTGGGGCCAACATCGGGTTTAAATACAGATGGCAAACACAATCATATTTGGGATACATGTGTTCCTACCTTTTTGCATTTTAACGGTCCTTTAATTGTTTTTGGTTTATTGGCTGCAATGGTTCTATAATAATGTCAATTAATAATTATGTTAAGGTAATTATTCAAGTTACTCTCTTACAGGAATCATAGATTGTTCTATACAAGAAATCAGTTATAAGAAATTAATTTAAAATGAGTCAAAATTATTATTGAAGGAAAAATTAAAAATGAAGGGAGGTTTTGCATTGACGAATATCATCGACGGAATGGATTCAGCAAGATTTCAATCAGCAAACAATCCAGGAAACAAGCAACGCGTGAAAAAAGTTGAAAAAGAAGACAAAAAAATGCCTACGGTATTAAAGGACCTAAAAAACGGCTCTTGATATTAAGTGGTAAAAAGTGAACTCAAGTATTAACAAGCCCAATCGTAATTGATTTGGCTTGTTTGTTCAAATTAAGGATGTTCTTATATTTTTCGAGCAAAATGAAAATACCCTCAATTGTACGTTATCAATTAAAAGGGTTAAAGTAGCGTAAGTATAAGCGGTTATGGCGTTACTTCAAGTTAAATCTAAAATTCCTCCTTACCTCAAAGGATCGATATTTGCAGTCGTGGCTACTTATATCGGATAGCCGCTCGCTATTTGGATGGAACTTTACCAACCAATTATATGGAAACATATATACTCCTTTCCACTTTATTTTGTTATCATTTCACATTACATTTTTATTGGAAAGTCCTTTAAGAAAGCCATGAAATTATCATATTTATTGCAACTTTAAAGCTAATCCTTTTTCTTTTGTTCAATAGTAGAAATTGATTGTCCAGAAGGGAGGTTCAGCATTCTACTCTTAGGCTCATATATTTGCTGGGAAGGCCAAACTCCGTGGTGCCCTGAAAAAATATAACTAATGACACATGTAATGAAAAAAAATTCAATTCCTTTGCCTTCGAACATTTCTATACCCATAATGAACGCTGCTATTGGTACATTAGCTCCACCACAAAAAACAGCGATAAGTCCTAAAGCAGCAAGGAAAGAGGTTGGTAAATCTACTATTGCGGATAAGGTGTTTCCCAAGGTTGAACCCATAAAAAATAAAGGAATTGCTTCTCCACCTACAAATCCAGATCCCATTGTGACAGCAGTAAACACCAGTTTAGCTAAAAAGGCATAATGGGGTACTTCTTTGGTAAAAGCTTCTTCAATCATATCTAATCCGCGACCATTATAGTCTGTAGAGCCCATTAAATAGGCTAATGCTATGATTATGATACCGCCAACAAAGCCCCTTAACATGGGGTCTCCTAAATATTTTGTGGAATACTTTTGAATCCCATGTCGCAATTGACTGTATAAGACACTGACAAAACTAAATATAA
Source organism: Halalkalibacter kiskunsagensis (assembly GCF_037027555.1). Taxonomy (NCBI): domain Bacteria; kingdom Bacillati; phylum Bacillota; class Bacilli; order Caryophanales; family Bacillaceae; genus Halalkalibacter; species Halalkalibacter kiskunsagensis. The sequence continues at coordinate 64,141 of NZ_JAXBLX010000020.1, forward strand.
TGGCTAAAATAATAACTTTTATAATAGTATTAGTAGAAATATCAGGTACGCTTTTTACGATGAATTGTTCATGTTCTACTCTCCAAGCTTTTGTAGCAACAAGGTGACCTACAAAACTGGCAGTTAAACAAGGGATTAATGCTTCAAATTTCATTTTCCCCAAGGAAACTACTTCCATCCCAAATATGGCTCCTGTTATTGGTGTACCGAAAGCTGCCCCAAACCCGCCGCTTATTCCGCTCATAAGTAAAATTTTTTGATCAATTTTGATAACTTTGAATAATCGGTTTACTGATTCAGCTATACTTGACCCCATTTGTACAGCTGCACCTTCCCTTCCAGTGGAACCGCCAAGTAAGATTGTAATAAATGTTCCCAAATATACAATAGGTCCCATTCTTCTAAGAACTTTACCTTTTCCTTGGATATCTTCAAAAACAAGATTATTCCCTTTATGAGAGTCCTTACCGAAATATTTATAAAGGAAACCTATAATCACTCCTCCGAGAGGGAGTAGAAATATTAACCACGAATTTGCGTTTCTTGTTTCTCCAAGTAAATCATTGGTATGTAAGAGAAAAGCCGTTGTCGATCCAACGAATACACCAATAAGGCTTCCAAAAAATATCCATTTGGTAAGAATTGAAACAAAAGTTATGTACCGAACCTTAGCACTTTCCAAAATAAACCTCCAAAAATAGCCGTTAAAACTCTGACTTGGTTAATTGAAATAACGCTTACTCTAATTCGTCTTGTTGTAGTGTTTGACAATAAAATCAATATTATTTATGAATATTACTGTAGGTGTTTAGGTGGAATATAAGCGTCCTGATTGTTGTTCTCTTCTGAAAAAACAGTTCCATTATTTTGCTGTTGAGTAACGATAGGAGGGGGCTGACTTGCTGGTAATTGACTATGAATATAATTTAGTAACGTTTGAATATCCTGTTTTGTGGCAGGTTGAGCATATTCATGTAGCGTATAGCCTAATAAACCACTTGGTTCAATCGTGGCTATTTTGACATCACTTATTTTTGCTATATTTACCTGGCGCAAGCGAACTTCTAATTGATCGACAGTTAAACGTAATTTCTTTAGATTTTGTTCATCAATCACACCATTATGAATGACAATTATTTCCTTACCGGTGATAAAGCTCTCAAACTTATCTGATTTAACTTGAAAGTATTCAAGTGCCATTAGAACCAATACCAATATTAAAGCGATCATAAAAGTAACCCAAATACTTCGATTGCTTACAGGTTGAATCATTAAATTCCCAATCGATATCATAATGACAGTTTGTGATACCGTAAGTTGGGAAATTGATTTCCTGCCAGCTAATCTCAAAATATGTGTGCCAACAATTACGATTAAAATTGCCTTCCAAATCCAGTTAAAGTCCAAAAGTGGTACCTCCGTTCAGTTTCATGTTTGAATTACTTAAAAATAAGAACATATAAGCTCAAAAGCAATCTTTTGAAAAAGCTAATAGAATAAGACAGGAAGCAAAACAAGAATAATGAGTAACAGTATAGTAGTTCAAGTGATGATTGGTTTAATGAAAAATAGGAGGCAATTTTTTCATTATGGATACTTGATTACTTTTTAAGGAAACGTGTAGTTGTTTTTGATCGGTTAAAGATGCAAAGAATACAGACTTAATGTCATTAATCTCTAACTTACTTAATTCTTGATATAACCAATCTTCAGAAAGGTGTAATTGCTCTAATACTTCTTTATATAGCTTTCCCTCAATTACTACAGGGTAGGAGAGATCTGTTGACTTAGTTAGACCCATATCTTCTAAGGTAACTGTAGCCTTAGAAGTTTTCTTGTGGATAGTTAATTGCCCATTAGCTTCAACTATTGCAAGCTCAACATGACTCACATCAAAAATATCATTTTCTCTTAGCATTTGTAGGATGTTATCAATTGAATAACGGATTTTGGTTAAGTTCTTGACCAGAAATACCCCATTATGAATAACAATAGTTGGTTCAAACGTAATTAATCTGCCAAATGTTCTGTTTGAAATTTTCCATTTTGTGACCACAATTTGAAAAAGTCCAATTAAGATAACCGCAACTCCAGTATGGATATGGTCTATATTTGGATCAGCTAAGTCAGCACCCACAACAGCCCCAAGTGTAATAACTACTAAAAAATCAAATACTGGTAATTCAGCGATTGACCGTCTGCCCATCATAATGGTGACAAATATCATTAGAGGTAAAACCGTAATAATTCTAAAGAAAAGGATAACTAACTCTTTTGCTAGGTCCAAAATTATCACATCCCAAAGTTCAATGTCTTATTAATAAGTATGTGTTATTTTATGGTGAGTTATTTTTTCTTATATAGTTTTTCCCAATAGTTCATTTTAGTAGTAGTTAGTTGGTGTAGTTGTAACGGAAAATCAATAATTGTTAGAGCATCTGAATTCAAGAAGTGTCGAATTCATGAAAATTAACCAATGTGCAAGCTCAAATAGTTACATTTTTTATAGATTAAGTGGTAACAAGTGCAAGAAAGGATTATCTGGACAAAGTTTCAACCGATCTTATCAAAAACCACGATGTAATCGTCTTGGAAGACTTGTTTTTATTTGGGTTTGTTACAAGTTTTACTGCGTCATCAATCGTAATAGGTGGCCTAGAGTCTGTAGCGAGGCTTGTTATAACTAAAGAAAGACGTATGGTTAGAGTAAATGGATAGAAAACCAAGAGAATGCAAAAGAGGAGGCCACTGAAAAAGCAACTTTTTCAGTGGCCTTCAAAAGAGGCTTTTTGTGATAATTCCTCGCCACAAATATGAGTAACCAACTTCTTGTCTTTGTTGGTCACTCTTGGATTGGTAAGTTTAGTTGAGCTCACTTGCGAGTTTCAGACGGGTTCATTACCTTATTTTGAAATAGTTTTAGCCGTTTCATAGTCAAGCGCCAGTCACGTTGCTCGCGTTTTTTCTTTTGTTTAAGGAGGACGTTCAGTTCTTTTTTTCTTGTTTTTTTTTGAACCATGTTTCACACTCCTTTTGCATGATCGGATCGTACCTGAAACATACGTATGTAAAATGGTGCCTGACTTATGATTAAGTTGAATAAATCAAATTTGTAAGAAAAGTTAAGTTGAAATTTTTTAGGGGGGAATAGGTAAGAGGTAATAATTACGGTGCTACACACACTAAATAGGCTATCTCAAAAGTCGAGATAGCCTATTTAGCGAATCGTTAGATCATTGTGTTGAAAGCGTGACTTACTCCTGAGGCCTTGTACCAGGATCCATACCAGATTCAGTTGCAGTCATGACTGGTTTTACGGTTAGATCTGATTGTACACGAACTTGACAGGATAAACGAATATTCTCGTCTCTATACCCTTTCGCATCAAGAATGGCAGCTTCTGCCTCATCAATCGTACCTGCATCACCTTCTAGAATTTCGACGCGACAGGTTGTGCATTTTGCTTTTCCTCCACAACGGTGAAGAATGTCTACACCATTGTCTTCTAGGGCAAGTACTAATTTCTTCCCTCCTTCAATTTGAAACGAGTCTTTTCCCTCTACAGTAATAGTTGGCATTTGAATTTCCTCCTCTTTATTATCAATAAATAGTCAATCTTAACAAACTCTACAAGAGAAACGAGCTCTATGTGTGTAAAACCTTACCATATTGAAAACAAAATGTATAATGTACTGAATATACTCATTCGAACTAGTTATAAGTAGTCATTACCTTTCTGGTTCACCTAAATCTAAATCAATATAATCTTTTTGTTTATTTTGTTCTTCCAATTTTGGTTCTAATACTTTTGTTATGAATGCATAGGTCTCATCTACATTGGACAAATCCTTCTTGGAGAACACTTCATCTGTATCAGGGTCAAACACGATTGCGTGGAATGTGTGTTCTTCTTTATTAAAAGACAGTTCTACAGCATCACCGAATTCTTCAGGTGGCCTTGGTTGGACGAATCGTTCGTGTCCTTTATTTTTCTTTTTTACATTATTGATTTTTTTTAAGATTTCATCTTTATTCATCATTGTCTCCTTTGTTTGCTCTTTACTCATATATTGCTTGTTTTTCTTTTTCTTAAACATGTAAATAAGGAAAGAGAGTAACAAAAGGGAAATATCTTTTCTTTTGTTTCGAAAGAGGCGATATAGTATGATAAAAAAATGTTAAGAAATAGGCAATTGTAGAGAGGAATTTGACTTATGAATCATTATACGGTTGGAATGGCTGGTCATATTGATCATGGAAAGACAACATTAACGAAAGCATTGACAAATATAGAGACAGATCGATTGAAGGAAGAAAAAGAGCGTAATATTTCAATTGAATTAGGATATGCTCCCCTGAAGCTCAGTGATGAAATGGAAGTATCTCTTATTGATGTTCCGGGTCATGAACGTTTTATTAGGCAAATGATTGCTGGTGTTGCAGGAATTGATTTAGTAATGGTTGTAGTCGCTTGCGATGAAGGGATAATGCCGCAAACGCGTGAACATATTGATATATTGCGTTTGCTAGGTGTTGGACAAGGAATCATTGTTGTAACAAAAATAGATCGTGTTGATGATGAGATGCAGGAACTAGTAGAACTAGATATTCGAGAAGCGGTTGAAGGGACCTTTCTAGAAGAGAGTCCTTTGTTTTTTGTTGATAGTGTTAGCGGCAAAGGGATTGATGAACTAAAAGAGGGAATTAGAAATGGATTAGTTGGACGTGCGAGCAGAGACGCGAGTGGTGCTTTTCGTTTGCCAATTGATCAGGTGTTTACGGTTCATGGGCAAGGAACAGTTGTGCGTGGAACCGTTTATGAAGGACATGTAAATGAAGGAGATGTGTTAGAACTTTTGCCAAAACGTATTTCCGTTCGTGCAAGACAATTACAGGTGCATCACCAAACTCGCAAAAACGGACGGGCTGGACAACGCGTTGCAGTAAATATAGGTGGTGTTTCAAGAGATGACATAAAAAGAGGCGATGTACTTGTTGCAAGTGGCCATTATGAATCGTCGGAAACGATTGATGTTGCTCTTTCTACAGTTGCTGAACTTGAATTTAGTTTGAAGCAACGCGGAGCAATAAAATTACATATTGGAACTTCGGAAGTGTATGGGAAAATTGTCTTCTTTGATCGCAATGAATTGGTGGAAGGCAATGAAAACGTCGTATGCCAACTTCGGTTGGATGAACCGATTGTAACAAGAAGAGGAGACCGATTCATAGTCCGACGTCCAACTCCAATGAAAACGATTGGTGGTGGAACAGTGATTGATCCACATGGAACGAAGTATCGCTTTGGTGAAGAAACCGTGCAAATGCTTAAGCGGAAAATGAATGCAACCCCAACAGAACGGTTACAACACATTTTATTAGAAAAGAAAATCTTGAAAATAAAAGAAGCGAGCAAGGAACTTAACATTACAGATGATGAGTTGATCAGCCTGCTGCATCAAAAAGAGCAGGTGTACACACTGCCAGGAGAGGAACTAACAAGTGAAAAGGTAGTTCGTTCACTGCGTGAGTCACTTTTAACAGAGCTTGAACGATATCACGGGACGTATCCACTCAGGGAAGGGATAAAAAAAGCTGAGATCGTACAAAGCTATGTACAAACCTACCCGAAAAAACTCATCGATTGGCTATTAGAAGAAGGGGTGAAAGAGGAGTGGTTTCGTATTGATGGACCGTACGTTGCGCTTATTAGCCATAAACCACATCCTCCAGAACAGTGGAAGAAACGTGTCGATCGTGTGATAGAGGAACTAAAAGGAGAAGGTCTCCAAGTAACATCCCTTTTAAATCATTTAAATGGACAGCAGCTTCCACAAGCTATTCATGAAGAATTGGTTCATTATTTCCATCAACAAGAAATCCTATTTCAACTTGATGATAAACTTTCGGTTCATCGGGAGCCTTTTAAACAAGCTGTCTTGAAATTAAAACAAGAAACCAATGAGCTGTTTGCGTTAAATGAAGCAAAAATAGCAACTGGATTGTCTAGAAAGTACTTAGTTCCCTTTTTAGAAAAGTTAGATAAGCTAGGGCTAACAATTAGACAAGAAAGTGAGCGGAAATGGAGAGTGGGAGCAGTTGAAGATTGGCTCGGTAGTAAATCCTAAGATACTTTTCTTTACCCCTTATTATAAGCAGAATCGAGGAAACTCCACGACGGCGAAGCGACTAGTAGAGGGATTTAAGATGTGGGGAGTTACGGTACGTGTTTTTGCTTATGAGGAAGATTATTGGAACGATGAATGGGAGGCGTACTTTGAAAAAGCTGATATTTATCATGCCCTCCATTTAAAACGATTTGCTGCATGGTTCAAACAGTATCCTCATCTCAAAATACGGAAACCCTATATCTTAACGACTGGTGGTACAGACGTAAACGAAGATTTGAAAAATACCGCTGCAGCCATGTTAATGAATTCTGTTGCAGATGAGTCTTGTGGAATTACGGTATTTAGTGATGATGGAAAAGAAAAAATTGTTCAGGCTTATCCAGATTTAAATGATCGTATTTACGTGATTGCTCAAAGCGTCTATCTACCTTCTCACAAGAGTAGTTCTACAGTAACAAACCTAGGAACAAACTACCCAAAATTTTTACTTCCAGCGGGTCTAAGGCCGATCAAAGATGTATTTTATTTATGGGATGAATTAACAAAAATGCGAAATAGATGGCCGGATTTACTTTTTACGATTGTAGGCCCTGTTCTTGATCAAGAAGTGTATAAAGACGTCAAACAACGAGAAAAAGAACATAAATGGTTTCATTACGTCGAGGAAGTCCCGCTTGAACAAATGAGAGAAATGTATAGGCAAGCTGATATCATATTAAATACGTCTATCTCAGAGGGACAACCATCAGCGATCCTTGAGGCCATGTCGTTAGGTAAGTTAGTTGCAGCAAGGAATAATTCAGGAAATGCAAGCATCATTCAAGATGATGAAACAGGACTGTTATTTGATTCTCCAGTACAGTTTCATGAAAAGGTATTGAAGTTACTTCAGTCAGAGGAGAAGCAAGCTGAACTAATGAAAAAAGCACTAGTATATGTAAATAAGTATCATTCGCTTGAAGAGGAAATGAAATCGTATTTAGATGTTTATACCCACTGTTTAAAAAAGGCTTATTCATAGTGTTTCAAGGCTCATTACTTTACAACCGATTTGGACAAATGATAAATTTTACAATGCAATGATTAAAAGTGAAGGTGGAGAACAGATGAAGAAATGGATAGTAACAATTGGTCTAACATTTGCGTTAAGTGCATGTGGAGGTGCAGATGAACCTGATGAAATAGTAGAATCTCCAACAAATGATGAAGCGACAGAGGAAGCTCCAGCTACAGAAGGAGATGATAGTGTCTTTGAAATTGCTGTGATTCCGTCACAATCAATGGGAGAAATGCAAACAGGGCTAGATAAATTAGAAGAACATTTAACCGAACGATTGAATCGTGAAGTGATTGTTGAACAATACCCGAACTATAATGCTGTTGTAGAAGCAATTAATTATAATCAAATTGACCTTGCTTTCTTAGGGCCGTTAACCTATTTAATCGCTCATGAACAAAGCGGAGCACAAGCAATTATTACACAGGAAGTTGACGGAAGTCCTTATTACTTTTCCTATATTATTACGCATGCTGACAGTGATTGGGAAGACCTAGAAGATATGATTGAAGACCGTGCTGAGGTTGATTTTGCTTTCGCTAGCATTTCTTCAACATCAGGCCACTTAATTCCAGGTCTGAATTTACGTCAGTTAGGAGTATATGAGAGCCAAGATGATCATGAGTTTGAGCAAATTCAATTTGCAGGTTCTCATGATATTGTGGCAACACTTGTACAAGAACAAACAGTTGATGCTGGAGCAGTGGATAGTGCAATATTAGAAGCTCTTATGAAAGAAGATGAAAAAAATGGAGGTACCCTTCGTGATGATCTAAAAGTCATTTGGCAATCAGATGAGCTATATCAATATCCGTGGGTTGTCCCTGCTGAAATGAACGATGAATTAATTTCACAAGTACAGGAAGCATTTTACGAAATTGAAGATGAAGACATTTTACGAATTTTCGGTGGTGCAACAAAGTTTGTTGAGGCTGACGATAGTCAATATGCAGATGTGTTAGAGGCGGCACGTGAATTCGATATGCTTACATTAGAATAGGAGTATAAATATGGTTTGGTTTCGTAGGCGCTACATCGTTTATATCTTTCTCATCATCATTGCACTATGGTGGAGCATGGATATGACCGATTTCGAATGGAGAAAGCTTACGCAAATCGGAAACATAATTGACATGGTGACCACTCGTTTCCTCCCGGTTGAGTGGTCTCTTTTTCCGAGAATGGCGTATCACAGTCTTGTTACACTGGCAATGGCTTTTTTAGGAACGTTTCTTGCTCTGATTGTTGCATTGCCACTTAGCTTTTTAGCGGCAAAAAATACATCAGGTACATTGACAATGTATTTGTCTGTACGAGGTGGATTAAGTGCACTTCGTTCCATCCCAGAAATTGTTTTCGGGTTGATTTTTGTCACAGCATTTGGGCTTGGTCCATTTGCTGCCGTATTAGCTATCATTTTGCATAATATTGGTGTTCTTGGAAAGCTAATTTCAGAACTAATTGAAGCAGCAGATAGTGGTCCGCAAGAGGCGATGCGATCTGTTGGTGCAACAAAATGGGTTGGGCATCTCTTTTCGATTTTGCCACAGATCTGGCCTAATGTATTGTCTCAATACTTCTATCGCTTTGAAGTAGCGATCCGTACCTCTTTAATTTTAGGATTTATTGGGGGAGGCGGAATTGGGCAACAGCTATTTAACCATTTTCAAAGCTTTTACTATACAGCTGTCGCTCTAGATATTGTTCTCATAATGATTATGGTGATTATGGTTGACTTTATTGGTGGACGAATACGCGCTAGAGTTATATAGGAGGTGCTGTAATGCTAATGATTTCAGATTTAGTTGTACGTTACCCGAAATCAGGTGAAAATGCCCTTGATCATGTGAATCTGTCGTTACATAAAGGCGAATTTGTTTGTGTACTTGGAAAAAGCGGTGCCGGCAAATCAACATTTATTCGTTCCATAAATCGTCTCCAAGTACCTACATCGGGACGGGTGACCTTTGATGGGACGAATTTAACGACACTTTCTGAAGGGAAAATGAGGCGAATACGCTCAGACATGGTTATGATATTCCAACACTTTAATTTGATTCCGAGAATGACTGTTTTTCAAAATACGTTAACAGGTGCATTTGGCAAGCGACCACCATATAAGAATCTACTCGGTCTTTTCTCTGAAAAAGAGAAACAGCGTGGCTTACAAGCGCTTCAGGAAGTTGGACTTGAGAAACATATACACAAACGTGTTGAGGCGCTTAGTGGTGGCCAAAAGCAGCGTGTGGGAATTGCTAGAGCCTTGCTTCAAGATCCAAAATTGTTGTTAGGAGACGAGCCGGTAGCAAGCTTGGATCCATCAACATCAAGAAGGATTTTTGAACTATTAAAAAGCATCCATGAGGAACATGAATTATTATCAATTATTAATGTACATGATGTAAATTTGGCGAAAGAATTTGCAACGAGAATTATTGCATTTCGTGACGGGAAATTGCTTTTTGATGGCAAGCCAGAAGAGGTTGACGATCGAATGTTTGCAGATATTTATCAATGATTTGAACTAGCAATAAAATAATTTCGATTAACTCGTTATTGCATCGAGGGTGACTTAAAAGGTGAATATGACCTTTTGAGTCACCCTCGATTTTGCTTGTTGAGATCCCCTTTAATTGGACAAAGAGCGGATTGGTTGATCAAATTTATCTATGATGCCTGTTATTTAATAAAAAGAGGGGAAAGGGAATTAAAAGAGGAGAATGATGTCCACTATTTAATAAAAAGAGGGGAAATGGGATTCAAAAGAGGAGGTTAAGGAGCTAAATTTATGCTTTCGAAAATTTCAGGACAAAAACGAAACAAAAAATAGTTCTTTTATCATAGGGAGAGTGTGATAAAATATCGTTTGATCACTTTATAATCAAGAAATGTAGAGGAGAAGAAACAATGAGAGATAAAGCAAATCAACTTATGAAATCAAAAGCACTAATGTCCGTTGGTGCATTAGTTGGAATCATTCTTATATACACAATTATTCAAAATGAGATTATTTTCAGGTTGTTTGTAGTGTTATTTTTGGTTGGGTTCGCTAATGTATTAAATAAAAAGCTAAATGCTTTAAAGCCAGCGACACAGCTTGAACAAGAAAAAGAAGAAATACTCGTTAAAGAAGTAGAAGATCAACCTACGCAAATTTTTGAGAAGACATTGCTTGAAAAAGAAGAACAACTAGAGAAAATCGATTTAGATCGCACGCAAATGCTGGAAGAGTTATTTTCAAAAGCTGATTTAAATGAGTTAGAAAGACAAACTTACCGTGAACGGATTAAGGAGAAGGAATCAGAACGCTCAAACATTATGCAAGATCTAATGATTGTTAAAGGGAAACTTCAACATGCCGTTTTAGAGACAAAAAAGTACTTTGTAAAAGTCGATCCAATAAAGGAAATAGCGGCATCGATTGAATCAGCAAACATTCAAACAGCATCAATTGCAAGTCTTAATGAGGAAGTATCAGCCATTGTCACCACTTTAACAGAGAATACAATCAAAGCGTTAAAAAAGAGCAATTATATTGATGAGGATCACAATTTAACACGTTCTGGTTATAAAGCGCTAGTGAAAACAGTGGCGAATGAGTCGCAATTAACCAACGAATATAAGTAGACAAAACTGCTCAGGAATTTACATTCCTGAGCAGTTTTTACCTATTCACAATAATAGACTTATCCTGCTTTTTCGTAACAGATCCTATTATCGTAGCGAAAGCACCTGCATTCTGCATTGCTTTAATATATTGTGTTGCTTCTTCTTCAGGTAAGCTAATGAGCAATCCTCCAGATGTGATCGCGTCACATAGGATGCTTATTTCAACATCTGTAATGTCATCAGCATAACAAGCGCAACCTTTTAGCCACTTCTCATTCGCTTTTGACCCACCTGGGACAATTCCTTTTTCTGCTAGCTCTCTCGTACCATCAAGCATTGGTATAGCGTTCACACTAAGTTCAAATGACACATCGCTTCCTTTAGCCATTTCATAACTATGGCCAAGAAGGCCAAATCCTGTAACGTCTGTAACAGCATTCGGATGGAAGTTGTCAAGTAGTTCTGCCGCTTGCTTGTTAAGAAGTGCCATTGTATCAGTTACCGCTTTTTCTTGTTCAGTCGTTACAACGCCACGTTTGATTCCTGTAGTTAGAATGCCAACACCTATTGGCTTTGTTAATACTAATGTGTCTCCTGGAGTTGCACCGACATTTTTAAAAATGCGATCTGGGTGAGCAAGACCGGTTACAGATAGACCGAACTTTGGTTCTTGGTCATCTATCGAATGACCACCTACAATAATAGCTCCAGCTTCTTTTGTTTTGTCTGCTGCCCCGCGCAAAATATCTGCAAGTACTTCTGGTGGAAGCTTTTTAATTGGGAAGCCAACGATGTTCATGACCGTTGTTGGCTTTCCGCCCATTGCATAGACATCGCTAAGGGCATTTGCAGCGGCAATTTGTCCAAACATATAGGCATCATCTACAACCGGTGTAAAATAATCGACTGTTTGAATCATTGCTAAATCATCAGTTAAACGATAGGCACCGGCATCATCAGATGTATCAAGACCAACGAGTAAATTAGGATCGTGAGTTTGTTTTGGTAAATGACGCAAAACTTGCGCCAGGTCTTCTGGACCAATTTTACATCCTCAACCAGCTTTTGTTGAAAACGAAGTTAAACGAATATGTTCTTGTTTGTCCAAAGTGGACACCTCCTCTATCTTACTTGGGAACACAGTTAGTGTGCCTATTAGTTGCACATTTTTTGCATCCTTCTTCGTATTATCCTACAATAGAGTTGAAAACAATGTAAAGGAGATTGATTTGCATGGAATACAAAGTAGCTGTTGAATTTTGTATGATGTGAAACTATGCACCAAAAGCCGTGAGTTTCACGGACGAAATTCTCGATCATTTTCGTGGGGAAATAAAAGAAGTAAACCTAGTCACTAGTGGAGGTGGCGTGTTCGAAGTTACCATTAATGGAAAATTGGTTTATTCGAAAAAAAAGACAGGATCTTTTCCTGATACAAAAGAAGTTATTAAAGAAATGGAAGAAATGAATAAGTAATTGAAGGTGTTTTAAATGGGTCTGATCCCGACCAAGAATGTGATTATTATGTCGGGGTCAGACCCCTTGTTAGTGAAGAAGGGTGGATCCTATATGAATCATATATTGAGACAATTACCAGCAATCCATGAACTACAACAAGATAAGCGATTTACACAATTACTGGAAAATAAACAGCTTTCAAAGGGCAAGGTAACTGAGTGGTTACAAGAGGCGGTTGCCGATATCCGCAAGCGCGTTTTGACAGGAGAAATAGAAGGTGATCAGTCAATAACATTTACGGACTCCATCTTTTCAAGGTTATCGGAACGTGTTAGTCATCACTCAACGTTTGCCCTACAACGAGTAATAAATGGTACAGGCACAGTTCTGCATACGAACCTCGGACGTGCTAGGTTAAGTGAAAAAGCAATTAATCAGGTTGTCGAAACAGCTTACTCCTATTCAAATGTTGAATACAATTTAAAGCAAGGGAAAAGGGGATCGCGGCATGATTTAATTGATGAGTTAGTAAAACAAATAACTGGAGCAGAAGCGGCTATGGTTGTTAATAATAATGCAGCGGCTGTTTATCTTGTTTTAAAAGCATGTGCAAAAGGAAAAGAAGTTATTGTATCTCGCGGAGAACTTGTAGAAATTGGTGGTTCCTTTCGTGTTTCGTCGATTATGGAGGAAAGTGGTGCGCATTTAGTAGAAGTCGGAACAACAAATAAAACGCATTTATATGATTACGAACATGCTATTTCTGAAGAAACAGCTATGATTATGAAAGTACATACAAGTAATTTTAAAATCATTGGTTTCACAAAAGATGTTAGTATCGCTGAAATAAAGCCGGTAGCTTGTGCTCATAATATCCTTGTTTATGAGGATTTAGGGAGTGGAGCGATTTACGATTTGAAAAAAGACGGAATTGGACAGGAACCTACGGTGACTGAAGCCCTTCAAAGAGGTGCGGATCTTGTGACGTTTAGTGGGGATAAGCTTCTGGGTGGTCCACAAGCAGGAATTATTGCTGGGAAGAAAAAGTGGATTGATCAGTTGAAAAGACATCAATTAGCTCGTGTGTTGCGAGTTGATAAAATGACTCTTGCTGCTTTGGAAGCAACGTTAAAGGACTATGTTAATGAAGAGGTAGCACGAGAAACATTGCCAACGCTAAAGGCAATTCGTTTAAAGAAAGATGATATCCAAAAGCGAATTGATAAATTTACAAGCAGCCTATCCCCTTTTTGGAATACAGAAGTAAGAAACGGTGTTTCTCAAGTGGGGGGAGGGACGATGCCGGAAGTGGAGCTTGAGACAGAATTATTATTATTGGCAAATGAAAATATTAAAGCTCAATACATTCACGATGAATTAAGAAAAGGTACACCAGCGGTTATTACAAGAATTATAGATGACAAAGTTGCCTTTGATTTTAGAACAATTGAAGAAGAGGAATTTGAGGATTTGCATCGCAGACTCCAAGACATTCCAAGAGAAATGGGGAAAATCATATGAATGGGAAAACACCAGCAGAGTCAAAAGCATTTTTAACTGATTTAGTCCTACCTCCTGATACAAATTATCACGGAACAATATTTGGAGGAAATGTCATGGCCTATATTGACAAAGTTGCTAGTATTGTCGCAATGCGCCATGCACGAAAAATGATTGTGACAGCCTCAAGTGATAGTTTGGACTTTATTTCTCCAATTAATTCAGGCGAAGCAATTTGTTTAGAGGGGTTTATTACGTACACAAGAAACACTTCGATGGAAATTTATGTGAAGGTGGAGGCGGAAAACTTACTTACTGGAGAGCGGAGGTTAACGGCAACTTCCTATTTAACTTTTGTAGCTCTTGATGATCAGGGGAAACCTATTTCTGTTCCACCGGTTATACCAGAAACGGAAGAGGAAAAATGGCACTACAATGGAGCAGAAGAACGATTTGAACAACGGAAAAAAAGAAGGCTAGAACGTAAAGAAAGACAAAATAAATAAGGTCTATCTGTTTTATTGACAGGTTTGTACTTGAAAAAGAAACTCCTATTATTTGCGGGGCACTGAAAAGGAAAAATTGCCCTAAAAAAGATACTCGAGAAAGTGGAATGGTACTATACTGTACGTTTTTTACGCTTGCGGATTGAGAACACCACTAATAAGCAGGCTTTAAATCAAAACAAAGAAATAGAGACATTATAATTGTTTAGAGGCTATTGAAAAAGCTCGATCTTTTTCAATAGCCTCGTGAGTTAGCGGTTTTTTGACCGTTTATTTTAATGTGAAGTAGGTTTTAACTTTCTCCGTCAGTTTGACCGACATGATTCGCTTTTTTGACCTTTTTTGACCCTTTCATTGGCTCAGGTTGTCCTGGGTTGGGTCCTTTTGGTGCGTTTCTACGCTGATCTTTATACGTGTTATGTTCTGCCATGTTTTCATCCCTCCTCGAATGTAGTATGTCTGGAAACGAGTGTAGTATACGAATAATGAAGAATATTTGACGTAACCTAAAATCGAGCTTGAGCAAGGGGGAGTACATGTGCCAATTTCCAGCAAAGAACAAGATATTCAAGCTGGACGAAAAGCTGTGGAAGAAGATCGAAAAGCAGTTGGGAACATTAATACGCATGAGGGATATTCTTGCACGGAAACATGTTTGTATTAAAAAAAACATGTGATAAGGGCTAGAATGTGTTAATTCTGCTAAGCCTACGCACGCTTACCATTGCTGAGGTGGATGGTTGGGAGGTAAGAAAAACGAAGGCTGCTGCCTGAATTCGACGTCCGTAAGAACGAGTTATGATCTGTCTAGATATGTTAATTGCAGGTTCAGCAGCAGCCTTATTTTTCAAAGTTATTGTCTTTTTTTCGTTTTTTTATTGTGTTGTCTTTTCATTTCCGTTAGAGGTTCATTCGCAATTTCTTCTTGAAATTGTTGTTCGCCTTGTACAATTCGTTTATCTTTTTCATGTGGTTTTTGTTTTTTAGCCATGTTACCACCTCCCATTTCTTTATTTTTGTTTATTTTTACTTGCATTATGTAAATATTTTTACAAAACTTACTATAAATTTTAAAAAAACATTTATTCTTTAGACAAGTTTTGCTATTCTAAAGAGGGACTGTTTTGTCGAATCATTTAAGCGCTTTCTGCTATACTAAAACGACGGGCTAGTCGGTCTGATTTAGACATTATTGACAGTTTAAGGTATGATAGTCTTGTGAAGGAGGGTATACATATGTCAACAAAAAATGATGTATTCAAAGCAAAATCATCCTTTTCTTTGGATGGAAAGACCATTAATTATTACTCTTTAAAAGCACTTGAGGATGCTGGTCTAGGCAATGTATCAAAACTACCATATTCAGTAAAAGTTCTACTAGAATCGGTTCTTCGTCAATATGATGGTTATGTAATCAAGGAAGAGCATGTAGAAAATTTAGCGAAATGGGGAACAAGCGAACTGAAAGAGATCGATGTTCCGTTTAAACCATCTCGTGTAATTCTTCAAGACTTTACAGGTGTTCCGGCTGTAGTGGATCTAGCTGCATTACGTAAAGCAATGGCAGATCTTGGCGGTAACCCAGATCAAATTAATCCTGAAATTCCGGTTGATTTAGTTATTGACCACTCAGTACAAGTCGATAAAGCAGGTTCACTTGATTCACTTGACTTCAATATGAACTTGGAATTCCAACGCAACGAAGAGCGTTATCAATTCCTTAGCTGGGCAAAAAAAGCATTTGATAACTATCAAGCAGTTCCTCCAGCAACAGGTATCGTTCACCAAGTAAATCTTGAACACCTTGCAAATGTTGTGCATGCAGTTGAAAAAGATGGTGAAACTGTTGCTTTCCCAGATACACTAGTTGGTACTGATTCCCATACAACGATGATCAATGGTATTGGTGTACTTGGATGGGGTGTTGGTGGTATTGAAGCTGAAGCTGGAATGCTAGGACAACCATCTTATTTCCCTGTTCCAGAAGTTATTGGAGTGAAGTTAACAGGTTCATTAGCAGCTGGTACAACGGCAACTGATATCGCTTTAAAAGTTACGCAAGTGTTACGTGAGAAAAAAGTGGTTGGAAAGTTCGTTGAGTTCTTCGGACCAGGTCTTGCGGAAATGCCGCTTGCTGACCGTGCAACGATTTCAAACATGGCACCTGAATATGGTGCAACATGTGGGTTCTTCCCTGTTGATGTCGAAGCATTAAACTACATGCGTTTAACGGGTCGTTCTGAAGAACAAATTAAACTTGTGGAAGCGTATTGCAGAGCAAATG
The DNA here is from genome assembly GCF_037027555.1 of Halalkalibacter kiskunsagensis. Lineage (NCBI taxonomy): Bacteria > Bacillati > Bacillota > Bacilli > Caryophanales > Bacillaceae > Halalkalibacter > Halalkalibacter kiskunsagensis. Next base: position 80,686 of record NZ_JAXBLX010000020.1, read on the forward strand.
GGATGTTCTATGTAGCTGGTGAAACAGAGGATCCGACTTATACGGATACAGTAGTAGTCGACCTTAGCGAAATTGAAGCAAATCTTTCTGGTCCTAAGCGTCCTCAAGATCTTGTACCACTCTCTGGTATGCAAAAATCATTCCGTGATGCAGTTGTAGCGCCTCAAGGAACACAAGGTTTAGGACAAACAGAAGCAGAATTTGATAAAGAAGTTACTGTTAAATTTAACGATGGTCGCGAAACGACAATGAACACTGGTGCAATTGCTATTGCAGCAATTACAAGTTGTACAAATACTTCTAACCCATATGTAATGATAGGGGCTGGACTTGTTGCTAAGAAAGCAGTCGAGCGTGGTCTTGAAGTGCCTGAATTTGTTAAGACATCGTTAGCACCTGGTTCGAAAGTTGTAACAGGCTATCTAACTGATTCTGGACTTCTTCCATATTTGGAAAAGCTAGGTTTCCACTTAGTTGGTTACGGCTGTACAACATGTATCGGAAACTCTGGACCACTTGAAGATGAGATTGAGAAAGCAATTGCAGAAAATGACTTAACCGTTACATCTGTTCTTTCTGGTAACCGTAACTTTGAGGGGCGTATTCATCCTTTAGTTAAGGCTAACTATCTTGCGTCACCGCCACTTGTTGTTGCTTATTCCCTTGCAGGTACGGTTGACATTGACCTACAAAATGATTCACTTGGAAAAGACAAAGATGGAAAAGATGTTTACTTTGCTGATATTTGGCCGACAGCAGATGAAATCTCGAAAGTAGTTTCTGATACTGTCACACCTGAGCTGTTCGCGCGTGAATATTCAAGTGTATTTGATAGCAATGATCGCTGGAATGAGATCGAAACAACGGATGATGCGCTTTACAAGTGGAATGAAGATTCTACCTACATTGCAAATCCACCATTCTTTGAAGATCTATCACCAGAACCAGAAGATATCAAACCATTATCAAACCTACGTGTGATCGGTAAATTTGGTGATTCCGTTACAACTGACCATATTTCTCCAGCTGGTGCGATTGGTAAAGATACACCTGCAGGGAAATACCTTATCTCTAAAGGTGTTGAGCCAAAAGACTTTAACTCATATGGTTCACGTCGTGGACACCACGAAGTTATGATGAGAGGTACATTTGCAAACATTCGAATCCGTAACCAAATCGCTCCTGGTACAGAAGGTGGATATACAACTTACTGGCCAACTGGTGATGTAATGGCTATTTACGATGCTGCAATGAAATACAAAGAGCAAAGTACAGGTCTAGCTATTTTAGCTGGTAAAGATTACGGTATGGGAAGCTCACGTGACTGGGCAGCTAAAGGAACAAATCTTCTTGGTATTAAGACAGTTATTGCCGAAAGTTACGAGCGGATCCACCGTAGCAACCTTGTTCTTATGGGTGTTCTTCCACTTCAATTCAAGGAAGGCGATAGTGCTGAATCTCTTGGATTAACTGGAGAAGAATCATTCGCAGTTGAGATTACAAACGATGTGAAGCCACGCGAAATCGTTAAAGTAGTAGCAACAGATTCAGACGGCAAGCAAACTGAGTTTGAAGTTCTTGTTCGTTTTGATAGTGAAGTTGAAATGGATTACTACCGTCATGGTGGAATCTTACAAATGGTACTTCGTAATAAACTTGCTTAAGTAATAAAAAACCTTCATTCACTTTTTAGTGGATGGAGGTTTTTTTGTTGTTACTGAAACGGTACAATCAAATTCTAATAATTTCACGTACTGTATTTTTCTCATTTAGGACTAATAAACATTTAAAACTTGAACATCCTATAACTGATAAATAAGGAAAGGGAGGTCAAAAAAATGGGACGACAAAAAAAAGGCAATGCTAATGCACAGCGCAACAATAATGCTAAAAAACAAGGGAAAGAAAACCATCCTGATACAGAATTCTCTTCCTATGCAGAAGTAGAGGCGCAAAAAATGAATCGTAACCAGCATTCCTAGGAGGTTTTTTGGATGACTGTTCAAACTCAACTTCAACAAGCAATTGCGTCAGCACAAAGTGTTCAGGCCAGTTTAACACAGTTCTCACTAGAAACAGAAAATCAAGACGCCAAACAATTGTTTGAAAATTTGGCAACACAGCAAAAAAATATTACTACTTTGCTTGAAGGTCGTTATCAACAAGTTCTTCAAGAAGAACCTCAATTTAATCAATCAAACTAAATTGATTCTTTTGTACTCGACTAATCGTCTGACCCTACTTAACCTTAGGGTCAGATTTTCAGGAATCCATAACTTTGGAATGTATTGAAGAATGGAGGAATCAAATTGTTTGATTTTTGGCAAGGGGCTGAATCTTTACCGATATATGGATATATGATACGTGCTACAATTGTGTACTTATATATATTTCTTATTGTAAAAGTGTTAGGACAACGTTCAATGAGTTCGATTGATGCACTTGATTTTATTTTTGGAGTAGTCATCGGAGATATTCTAGGAGAACCTCTAACTGATGGATCTATTCCTCTTGCAGGACCAGTTTCAGCAGCTGCGATGACAGCTGGGTTGCATTTATTACTATCGATTTTCGCTTTGCGAGCCCCGCGTTTTAGGCGTGTCATTGAGGACGAACCAATAATTTTGATGAGACATGGTCAAATTTTACATGAAGAATTAAGAAAAGCAAAAATCACGCTTGAAGCTTTTTTTATGGATTTGCGTTTAAATAATGCGAGTGATTTATCAGAAATTGATTATGCCATTCTTGAAATGAACGGTTCGATTAGTGTAATAAAAAAGTCAAATTATGAAAGTGTTACGTTAAATGATATGAAAAGAAATGTTCCATCAAAAGGGTATCCATCCGTACTAATTGAAGATGGACATATTATCGAAGCGAATGTGAAAAAATTTGGAACAATTGATTGGTTAAGAGAGCAAGTTCATAAGCAGGGGTTCAGAAATCCGCATGAGATTTTTGTTATGACGATTGATGAAACTGGTCAAATATTCGTAAGTCCAAAATCACAAACAAAGGATCTTTAAGGTATAAAAACACTTCTTTCGTATCATAATGATAAAAAGAAAAAGGAGTGTTTCTATTGAGAAGAGTCAGAAAATTATCATTTGAAGAATTAGTTAGAGAAAACAGAGAGAAATTACTTAATGATAAAGATGCGTTAGATCGGTTAGAAGAAAGATGGGAGCAAAAAAGATCATCAGTTAAACAAGCTGAAATGTGAATAAGAATGCTTTTTAGAGGTAACCTAGTATTAGGGAGGGGTTACTTATGAAAAGCACAAAGTCACATTTTGCTCAATTTCGTCCTGACCACTTAGGTATGCAGCCTGTAAAATCGAATGCGAATAACGGGAAGAAAATGGCTCAAAAGAGCAATGCACAACCTAATTACATTCCTCCTAAAGGATAATAAGAACTTTGCCCTGGAGTATTTCAACTCTAGGGCTTAATTCATTTATAGCTCTAACCCCAGTCGGACAAGGGGTTCAAATTGTTAGAAAAAGTTGTCGATGAAAAATGCTTGTCATATATAGTAAGAGACGGAATAATGGAGAGGAATGATGTCGTAGGAGGTAGTTAAACAATGAGGCATCAGAAGCTCATTTTAACGTCTTTACTTTTATGCTATTTAATAGCTTTATTTTATGTAACTTTATTTGCATGGAATTATGGAGCTTCACTAGGCCCCGCTGGCCCTGGAGGAAGAAACTACAATGTAATTCCGTTTCGTAGTATATATCGAATTGCTGTTTTTAGTCCAACAATCGCAGATCCGATTCGTATTTTACTTGGTAACATTGTTTTGTTTATCCCACTTGGTTTCCTTCTTCCATCGATTTGGCCAAAAGTTCGCCGTTTTACGCTCGTTTTCTACATAAGTTTTTCGGTCTCTCTTCTAATTGAAGTTAGTCAATTTTTATTTACACACCGTGTTTCAAATGTTGATGATGTCATTTTGAATACCTTTGGTGGACTACTTGGACTGCTAATTTTTTCATGTGTATACTGGACAAAAAAACGAATTATTTATTTTCAAACATAAGCGTCCTAAGAATGAGTTTCGCAAAAAAAAACAAGTAACGTGTGAAACCATGGATACAAGAGGAAAAAGGTCTATTCCTGAGGCCACTGTCAGTGGCCTTTAAGAAATGAGCTTAGCCGTTGCCGCTTCTTCGATGGACTTTTTCAGTGTACTTCGGTTTTCACCTTTTTCACTTATCCTTATTTTCTCATTGTATATCGATTAAATAAGCGGAAACATAAGTATACAATTAATATAAATGCTCCATAAAATAATGAGATATACAGTAAATCACTTGGGTTTGTTACAATGGTATTCCCTACCGTTGCGAATAAGATCATTGATGGAACTTTTCCTAATGAAGAAGCAACCGCATATCGCAAAAAAGTAACACGACTTAGTGCCGAATAAATATTTACAATAATTGATGGAATGACAGGTATAAGCCTCGTTATAAAAATAGTCATAAAAGCATTTCTCTCAAACATTATTGTAATCTTAGCGAGTCGATCATAACGGAATAGCCATTTTTTCCCCCAATCCTGGTATCCATAGCGTACGAAAGCAAACATAAGAATCGATGCAAGAGAGGAACCAACCCATGTCACGATACTTCCAGCAACCGGTCCATATGCTGCTCCGAGAATACCACCAATTATCGGATATGGAATAATGGGGAATAATGCAAAAAATGTTGCAAGTACCGATGTTGCGATCATATATTCTGTCCCACCTTGACGAATCCATTGAAGCAAAGACTCTCCAAAAAGGTACATGATAAAGGCTATAGCCACATAACCAAGTAAAACAAATCCTTTCCTCATCAAATCCGTCCTTTCCGAATGATATGCTTTTCATTCTCTCATATATCTGTCATGGTTGCGGCAGTTTGTTTTGTCACTTTCATGAAATATTATGAGGAGACTAGTAAAAGTCCCTTTATAATAGTTAGATTCTCTTTTCTAATAGGACTGGATCTGATAAAATAGTTTAATCAAAGTGGATTACTAGGAAAAGGTGATGTAATGAAAGGAAGTATCTGGTTATTATTTGTTGTTGGACTACTGGCTATATTTCCTGTTACTGTAGGAGCCCATTCATATGTTTCGGAATCTTCCCCTGAAGATGGAGAAGAACTAGCTGAGGCAGTCGATGAGATTATACTTCAATTTAATGCTGGCATAGAAGGAGTAAGTACAGCAACTGTTTATGATGAGGCAGGTCAAGAAGTTCCTTCTGACTATATCGAAGTTGAAAGTTCGACAATTACGGTCAATTATAGAGAACCTCTCGTACCTGGTTCTTATCACGTTGAGTGGAATGCGTTAGGAGAAGACACTCATCATACAAAAGGAAGTTTTTTGTTTACTGTATTACAATATGAGATTGAAGGGGTAGAAGAGGAAACTAAATTACCTGAAAGTCCGGAGGTTGAACTTGAACTAGATCAAGTAATAGACGACAGTGGACAATCAGAACTTGAAGAAGAGAGCTCTGTAGAATTATCGGCAGGTCGGCTTATTTTGCCACTTCTTATTACAGCTATAGCTTTGTTTGTTTTTCTACGCTTTTTTATTAAGAGGCGTCGCTAATGTTGCTATCTTTGATAAATGTTATGCTATATATTTGTTTAGCGCTTCTTATAGGATACTTTTTACTTGTACGAATGCCTGAGAACTCCCGACCGACTCTTAAGGTCCCGGAAATACAATTGAAGTTGCTCATTCTAACGATTCCGATTCTTTTATTAATCCCAGTTGTCAGTGTTGTTTTCACACTATACAATCAATTTTCACTGCCCGTTGCCGAAGCAGTTAATACAGTGTTTCTTGAATATTCAATTGGGCAAGCGTTTCTTATTTCTTTGGTGCTTGCAATTGGTCTAGTCGTCTTTTTAGATAAATTAAAAAAGAGCTGGATGGCTTTTTTGATAGTGAGTGCCCTCATTTTTTTATCAAGTTGGTCTAGTCATGGTGCAGCTGTAGCTGGCTGGTTTGGATTTATTGGGAATTCACTGCACTTGCTAGCTGTTTCGGTCTGGATTGGGACACTTTCTGTCGTTGCATGGTTCTCAAATGATTGGAACGATCCACGTCGTTTTTTTCGCTGGTTTTCAATTGTAGCAGCTATAGCAGTTGTAATGATTATTGGTTCAGGTTTCATGTTAATGGAGGCAATTGTGCCAGAGTATGTGCAAGCATGGCTTTTGAGCTATGGTCAATTGTTAGTAATGAAACATTTATTGTTTTTGCCACTATTAGCATTTGGATTTCACCACTTTCTTCTTGGCAATAGCAAGGTTGACTTTGAAAACAAAGCAAGACTTATTAAATCATTTCGAATTGAGTCGCTAATTGCGCTTTTAGTGTTTACGATATCAGCATTCATGACCGAACAAACGCCACCTCATGAAGTCGCGCAAACATTACAAACGGAAACAATCTCTCCTGTCATGAAATTGTTTATAGGTGAACAAGCTAATATAGGCGCCATTCATTTATCAGTTACACCAATTACGGTTCTGTTAGTAGCAATTGCAATAATATTATTTATTGTTGCTACAAGATCCTTACTACGATCAGGTAAATTAGCGACAACTTCGGCTCTTTTTATAATAAGTATCTTAACGCTCTACACTAATCTTATGGTAAGTGTTGAGATTGGTGGATATGAACAAGATGAGACAGTTTACCAAACTCTAGAAGAGGCGGTCTCTGCAACTTACCATGCAAATGCAAGGATTGATTTGCTTTTAATGGAACAAGATCAAAATGAAATCCATGTTGTTTATTCAGTTGATCAGCAGGACTTAGTCGCTGAAAAGATTGTTGAAGCTGAAGGCGGTTATAAACGACTTCCAGCAGCGATGTTAACAATCGGTGGGACAGCAATCGTTGATGAAAAGCAAAAAATTCGAACGTTTCGAATACAAAGTGGGAATTGGCATAATGAGAACTATCGTTACACATATGTCACATTCGGCATGATACAAGAACCGAATAATGTGGCGCGTGTCCAAATTCATTATGAAGGTGGTTCCTATATTGCCCCATTGCATGCTACTACATTTATTAATGTATTCTCAACGAATGATAATTGGGCTGATCAACACCCAATTGATTTCCTTGCTGAAGATGGGCGAGTGATCGAAACATATGCACGGAACGTAATGGAAGAAGGAGTGTATTGCCATTAAGGGTAAGCACTCCTTTCGTTTTTTTATGAAGAATTCTTGTCTTAATGAAGTATAAAATTTGACAGCACATGATTCTATAGATATGAATCTATCCAATTTTACATAAAACTATTTTGCTTATCGAAGGAAGAGGGTGAAATGTAAAATAAAAAAGGGGTAAAAAAATGGAGAGAAAAAAGCAATGGATGATTTATGGCATGCTAACATTTGCTACAAGTACTTGGGGAAGTGCGTTTATAGCAGGAAAGGTTGCGATTGAAAGCTTTGATCCTGCAACCATCTCTTTTTTGCGTTTTTTTGGAGCGGCGCTTTTGTTATTTCCTATTATGTGGCTAGTTGAAAAAAACACCCCAAAACCAAGGAAAAAAGATTGGGTACTATTTGCTTTGTTAGGGCTGACGGGAGTTGCAATCTATAATATTTGCTTCTTTTTAGCTAGTAAACATGCACCTGTTATAAAGAGCTCTTTGTTTATTGCAGCTAACCCGATGCTGATTATGTTGTTATCTGGTTTATTATTAAAAGAAACGATTTCAAAACGAAATGTAATAGGACTCCTTCTTGCGTTTGCAGGTGTTGTAACAATCGTTACAGAAGGGAATTTGATGATTTTTTTCCGGTTTCAATTTGAGCCAATTGACTTTGTATTACTTGGAGCTGTTATTACTTGGGCATTATATAGTGTCATTGGACGTGTTGTTTTACGGAAATATAGTTCGATTGTTTCTACTACTTATGCAGTAGGATTTGGAACACTGTTTTTGCTCCCTTTTTCGTTATTTGAAAAACCTTGGCAAAGTATCGCTACAAGCACATTGCCTGCATGGCTAGCGATTGCACATATGAGTGTGTTTGTCACAGTGATCGGTTTTATTCTTTACTATTATGGCATCCAAAAGATTGGGGCTGCAAAAGCTTCTATTTTTATTAACGTAATGCCGGTTTCTGCAGTAATTATGGCGACAGTTTTTTTAGGGGAGACACTCACATTAACTACTGTTATTGGAGCGCTTTTTGTCATATCTGGTGTGTATGTAGGAACGGCCGTCCGGCGCCAGAAAGAGAAGCCAATCTCACATGCAAAGACTGGGTAATGATGTTAAAATGAAGAACGGGGTTTAAGAAAGTGGTGTGTCTCATGTTACAAGAGAGTTGGACAAACGAGAAAATAGAACAGTGGCTTGCTGATGTAAATCAAGGAAACGAGGCATTTCAAGAGGGAAAAGCTTGGGAAATCCTTGAACAATTTGAAGGCAAGGAAGAGCTGGAAAAAGCGACTTTATTAAATAAATCGAAGTTGCTTTCGATGTTAGCGCATGCTCGCTATAATCGTATAGGGAAGATTGATCATTTGGTTGAACGCTGGGCGAATGAAGCATTACAAGTTGATGATACGAATGCGACTGCACACCAGCTGAGATTACAACAATTGCTAGACTTTCTTAAGAAGGTACCGATACCAGATAAGTTTCCTCCTATTAGAGAGACCGATCATGGCTCCGCAAAGAAACAAACAGCGAATGAGTACAAACAAATTGCAGAGAACTTTTTTCATTATGTTAATGAGTATGACAAAATTGCATGTGAGAAGAATCACTCAATAGAATATATTCGAAATGTCGAAAAAGTTGAGACAATTAATACGATAACAAGCTTAATGGAAGAATTGCAAAAGCCCTTTAAAACAATATTATTGGCGGCAACTGAATATGCGAACTCGTTAACTGGCGTATATTATTCTGCTGCTCAATTTAAGGAAATTGCGAAAGCGACAAACGTTATAGAACAATTGAATAAAAAGTGGCAGACACTTCTCTGGCAGAATCAAGGAAAAGAAAAGAAGCTAACCGCTTTAGATGAATTACAGGCTATGATTGGATTAGAAGATGTGAAACAAAGAGTACACAAACTATATCAATTCCTACATTATCAAAAAGAGCGTATAAATCAGGGGTTCCAAGCAAAAGACGGGATAACATTACACATGATCCTAACAGGGAATCCCGGTACAGGGAAAACTCATTTAGCTAGATTAATGGCGAAGATCTATTCTGAACTCGGATTGCTTGAACGTGATAAAGTATATGAAGTAGATCGAACTCAACTAGTTGGAGCTTATGTTGGACAAACAGAAGAAAATACCAATCAGGCAATTGAACGAGCTGCTGGTGGAGTATTGTTTATCGATGAAGCCTATAGCTTAAAAAGAGCAGGTACAGCAGGGAATGATTATGGACAGTCAGCCATTGATACCCTTGTATCCGCAATGACTAGTGGGAAGTATGCTGGAACGTTTGCTGTTATTCTTGCAGGATATCCTGAGGAAATGCGAACGTTCTTACGAGCTAACCCTGGTCTAAGAAGTCGATTTCCCGAACAAAATCATATAGAAATTGATAATTATTCTATCAATGAATTGCTTCAAATTGGAGAGCAAGTTGCGATTGAAAACGATTATTTATTAACGAGAAGTGCAAAAAATGAATTTCAGAAACGGATTGAAAAAGCTCAAGTTGATGAATCTTTTGGCAATGCACGAGAAGCGAAAAACATTATTTTAGATGCTATCTTCCAGAAAGGATCGAAAATGTCACTGGAAGATGCACAAACAGATGATTTTGTTTTACTTAAAGCAGGTGACTTTATTAAAGAAACTGATCAAGTAGAAGAACAATCAGCCCAGGTGGAATTACAACAATTAATCGGTCTTGAACAAGTCAAGCAAGAAATGAGGCAGTTAACATCATTTGTTCAGATCCAACAAATCCGTAGAGAAAAACGATTACAAGCCCTGCCTCTACAAGTTCATTCTGTATTTACAGGAAATCCCGGGACTGGTAAAACGACTGTTGCGAAATTATTTGCAAAATCATTGAAAGAAATTGGACTCTTGAAGCGAGGACATTTAGTTATTGTATCAAGGGCGGATTTAGTAGCTGGCTATGTTGGACAAACGTCTCAAAAAACAAAGGAAAAAGTAAAGGATGCACTAGGTGGAGTATTGTTTATTGATGAAGCTTATTCACTTTTAGCTGAGGGACATGGAGATTTTGGAAAAGAAGTAATTAATACACTAGTTCAAGAAATGACGGAACATGAAGAGAATCTCGTTGTTATTTTGGCTGGATATGCTAGTGAAATGAATCGATTACTTGATAGTAATCCTGGATTACGTTCACGCTTTAAGAAACATCTCCACTTTGAGGATTATACAAAAAATGAGTTGCTTGAGATTATTCGTAATCGAGCAGACCAATTTGGCTATGAATTTACATCAGAGGCTATCGAGTTATTAGGAAAGTATGTGAACGATCATGGTCATCCGAGTAATGGGCGCTTTGCAAGCGATCTATTAGATCAACTTATTCAAATTCAGTCGTTACGTCTCATTGATTACGAACAATTACATGCTGATCAATTAATGACAATTGAAAAAGAGGATGTTCAATTGTTGAAAAGTTAATTCATTTAGAAAAGAGTGATGTAATTGTATATTTCAACAAGAGAAATACAAATTTTATATGCAGATACAGATATGATGGGTGTGATTTACCATGCAAACTACTTAAAGTATTTTGAACTTGGTCGAGGTGGACTTGTTGAAGATGTCGGTTATAGTTACATTGAGATGGAAGAATCAGGTTATTTTGCACCAGTATATGATGTAACAGCCACATATAAAAAACCAGTTCGCTATGGCGATAAAGCATTTGTAAGAACATGGGTGGAGAAAAATGATGGGATCAAAACGATTTATGGGTACCAGATTGTGAATGGTGAAGATGAAGTATGTGTCGAAGGGACAACGACACATATTATTGTAAAAAAAGAAACATTTAAACCAACAGCATTTAAGAAAGCTTTTCCTGACTGGTTTCAAAAATATGAAGAAATAAAGAAGAAATAATAAAGAACGAATAAGTCATCAATCATTATCCATACTAAGCTTGCACAAGAAATTTCAAGTTAACGAAAAGGGGTAATGAAGATGGCTAAGCCAGATAATCGCAATGATAATGCAGAAAAGCTTCAGCAAATGAAAGAAAACACAGAACACAATATTGAGGCTGCTGAGGAGTCTCTTGCTCATACCGATATGAACGAGGAACAAAAGCAATCAATTAAAGAAAAGAACCAACGTCGTGTCCAGAGCATTAAAGGCTTTGAAGCAGAAATGGCTGATGAAATGCAGGCTCGCCAGAATGGATACAAAGGCGAAAAGTAGACCACCTCATTGGAAAGACCAGACTTTCACATAAACATGAAAAAGCTGTTGAGCATAATCTCAACAGCTTTTTTTTTAATGAGAATCATTTTGACCGTTTGCACTGCTACTTGTTTTATGTTTTGGTCGTTTTTTTGATTTTTGCTTAGTATTGCTATCTTTTTTTGACATATAGACTCTCCTTATGAATGAATGGTTTTTGGTAAGATGCATACAAAAGCATCTTACTTATAGGATGAACAAATCCTAAACGTTTCACTAGGAGTAGTTACTGGAAAAAAAAAGTTTGACGTTAGTAAAAATAGGATATAGATGAGGAATTAGAAAGATAATGTTCCTTATTATTTAGTAAGTGTTTTTTTATATGTAAGTGAAAAAAACTTGTCGTATGATATAATCAACCAAATGAATTTCGGTGGTGAAAAATAGTGGCATTTGGTATTACGAGAGAAGAGCTTAATGAATGGAGACAGCAAGCACAAAAAGGAGAAATTGCCTTTTTAACGCACTTCTGGCTTGATGAGCGATTTCCTGAGTGTACATCGGTAACGAAAGTGGCATGTGTAGATATTCAAAAGCTTAAAAAGTGGGGAGAGCAATATGGATTGAAATCAGAGTGGATTCATTATCGGCAGAAGTACCCACACTTTGATTTATTCGGAGAAAGGCAACGATACATATTAATTCAAGAAAAAAAAGAAAATCAGCTTAACAAATTAGGACATAAATTCCAATAATAATTCAATACTTGCTATAATAAAAAAAGTATGAAAACAATAGGAGGATTAGATATGCCAAATCAAACAACAATTATTTCTGAATTACAAACAAATCCAACAGTTGATCCTAAAGAACAGATTCGAGAGCGAGTCGATTTTTTAAAGGACTATTTAATAAATACTGGGGCAAAAGGTTTTGTGTTGGGGATTTCTGGAGGTCAAGATTCGACACTAGCTGGAAAACTGGCACAGACAGCTATTAATGAATTAAATGAACAACAGAGTAACATCGTATACTCATTTTATGCAGTAAGGCTTCCTTATGGTGAACAAAAGGATGAAGACGATGCGCAAGATGCTATCCGCTTTATAGAGCCAACAAAGGCCATTACTGTTAATATTAAAGGAGCGGTTGATGCATCGATAGAGGCGTTTAAAGCCGCAACTGGTGAACAGTTGTCTGATTTCAATAAAGGAAATACAAAGGCTAGGGAGCGTATGAAGGCGCAGTATGATCTAGCTGCGCACTTTGGTTGTCTTGTAATTGGGACTGATCACGCTGCAGAAGCAATAACAGGATTTTTTACAAAACATGGTGATGGTGCGTGTGATATTGCTCCATTATTTGGTCTGACGAAACGACAAGGGAAATCATTGTTAATGGAATTAGGTGCACCAGAACACCTTTATAAGAAAGCACCGACAGCTGACTTAGAAGACGATAAGCCTGGTTTACCTGATGAGGTTGCATTAGGAATGAGCTATAATAACTTAGATGATTATTTAGAAGGTAAACAAGTGAACGAGGATATTAAAGAGAAAATTGAATCACGATATGAAAAAACCGAGCATAAACGTCAGCTTCCAGTTACCATTTACGACTCTTGGTGGAAACAGTAAAAATTGGGCATAATCAGTTCCCTACGAACATACCTTAATGCGAGTGTCTTCTAGTGGGTTGTAATGTTGAGCGTTACGCTCGCTAATTGAACACTTTAAGATAACAGATTAAGGAGAGGGAATGATGAAGGGGAAAGTAGTAATACTATTAGGGTTAAGTCTGTGTCTCATTTTAGTTGTGGGCTTTCATGTTTTGCCGAATGGGAAGCTTGAGCTGTCACAAGCTAAAGAGGTTGTAACAGAAACTGATGATACAGTTAGAGAAGTGAAAGGGATTGAGATCGCATTAAACGACTTCTATCTTGAAGCAGACACAGAAGAACAAGGAAAACAGTTTGTAATTGTTGACTTGTCTTTTACAAATAATCGAGAAACGGTTTATGAATTCTCAACCTTTAACATAACACTAGTAGATGAAGATGGATTTGCTCATAGCATGAATACATCGATTGAAACGAAGGGCATTCTCGGTGGTCAGCTTCATCCAGGCAGAACAAATCGCGGAGAAATTGCATTTTTAGTTCCAAAAGCATCTCAATATGAGCTTGTTTATACCGATCATTTACGGACAGGACAAGTTACATGGCAAGTATCAGTTGACAAGGAATGATGTAGGTAATGAACTCAAATAGTGATCTGCATATGCACTCTACAGCATCAGACGGTGGATACACACCGTCTGAATTAATGAGAAAGTGTAAAGAAGTGAATTTGGAAATTGTTTCTTTAACCGATCATGACAGTGTAGAGGGTATTGAAGAAGCAATAATTGAAGGTGGGAAGTTAGGTATTCGAGTAATTCCTGGCATTGAATTTTCTACTAAGTACAAAGGGCAGAGCGTTCATATACTAGGCTACCAGTTTGATTGGAAAAATGAGGAACTTAAAACGCTACTTATAAAGCAGAAACAACTAAGAAGAGAACGGTTAGACACAATAATAGAACGGCTAGACGGTATTGGGTTACCAATCGAAGCAGAAAATGTGTTAAAACATGTAGATGGTGGAAGTATCGGACGACCTCATGTCGCTAAAGCATTAATTGACGCAGGCTATGTGAAAGATATGGCAGAAGCGTTTGAACGGTATTTAGCTGAGGGGCAACCTGGATATGTTGAAAAATCAAAGGAAATGACTGTTCAAGAAGCTATTGATTGGATCCACCAAACAGGAGGAATCTCAATTGTTGCCCATCCCGTTTATTATGATGTTGATGAAGATTTAATTGACTGGGTAATAGATTGGGGATTAGATGGTATAGAGGTATATCACCGCGATCATGACGAAGAGGCGATAAAGCGTTATGAACGTATTTGCCAATCAATTGAGGAGCAAGTCGAAACAACGCTTTACCGAACGGGAGGATCTGATTTCCACCATGAAGAATATGGACGTGTACCTGAACCATTAGGTGCCACTAGACTCTCTAACGAATTAGCTAGTAAGTTATTAGACTGTTGAGAATGATCTCGACAGTCTTTTTAAATAAGAGCTTAAACGTGCTGGTAACAAGTAGGATTGCAAGATAAATAATGACTTTTACAGTTCACATGTATCATACCTTCTCGATCACACTCTTGATTTCAATTCCCTCAAGAGCCTGTGTGGCAAGTTGATCAGCTTCCTTATTTAAGCTCCGATCAACTAATTTATACTCTAGCGTTAGCCCAAGCTTTTTGGCTGATTGATCAATTCGGTCTAACCAATTCAGGTAATGTTCTTCATAGCAAGGCCATTCTCCTGAAGCTTGATTGACAACAATCATAGAATCAGAGTAAATACGGATAGTTTGATGGTGGACATTCATTTCGGTAAGCTGCATTAGAAGGCGATGGAGTGCAGCATATTCTGCTTCGTTGTTGTCTTCAAGTAGTTCTAATGTATCGTTAAAACGAATGCGCCAATTTTTATGGTTTTGTTTATAATAAATGGCAAGTCCGATACCTGCACTTCGTGTTGCTTTGTCAAAGCCTCCATCTATATAAGCAATGACATCATGCGGTTCTGTTTCGAATTGTTTTAAGAATTTAATTAATTGCTTCTTTGTCCATGCAGTGTCTTGTTCATCTAAGAATTCAATACTTTTTAATCGACCTGTTTTTTCGAGGTCATCATGTAACATTAGAGAAGATGCTACACTCATCCAATCAGATTTCATAAAAAAAGACTGTTTTGTTTTTAATGGAGTATAGTACCATTCCAATCGAATTTTCATAAAAAAACCTCCTTTATAGTAAGTACGTACTTGAAAATGAAGTAGTATCGGCTCTACTCATTGCTTCTGGTTCAAACAAAAAGGTAAAAAGCGACCTTTTTTATTCTGAGTAGTGCAATCAAAATTGCAATGGCTCCACTCGCCGTGCGCCTTCCTGCGAAGATCGCTCAAAAGGCTTAAAACATAACGTCGGCTCCGCTCATTGCTTCTGGTTCAAACAAAAAGGTAAAAAGCGACCTTTTTTATTCTGAGTAGTGCAATCAAAATTGCAATGG